>JBGTJY010000815.1:0-5480 GCA_041744855.1 Candidatus Hydrogenedentales bacterium | reverse complement strand
CTGATGCCGTCGACAAACTCTACGCGCCGCTTGAAAAGCGGCGGTACAAATACGGCGTCCGCGGCTACCGATGCCGCGAAGCCGCCCTGCCGCCGGCCACGGCCGTGCTGCCCTCGAATCGCGAACCATACTGCGGCCGCTTTCGTCCGTGGCGTTCCTCGTTGCCTTTGTACTTGTTGCGTCCGAGGTTCATCGGGCGGAAATACACGACGATGAAGACGATGATCGCGAGCGCCACGCACTCGACGTAAAACAACGCGACCGGCACGTACTGATCGCGCATCCAGAAATTCGCGAGCGGCGTCGTAAATTTCAAATCTTCCACCGACGTTTCCCAATAGCGGAATTTCGACGCATCGCGGAACCACGCGAGGAACCGCACCGCGCCGCCGAACGCCAGGTGAAACAATCCGGCATACAGCACCGTTTCTAAGATATAGAAAAATAGCGGTGCAGTATATTTACGTGTTAAGTAAAAAATAGGGATTAGGCAAGCCCCGATCGCAATGTACGCGATGGAATTTGCCTCGATGTGCTCGAAAATTGGATCCATGACTGCCCCCAGCCCTCCCCGAACTGTATATCAACAAAAAGACCCGACAAACTGATCTCCCAATGCTTGTACCACAGGTCGGCGAAATTCGCAATTAAGGCAATAAACTTCCCGCGCGGCATTCCTGCCCCCAGCCAGAACCGTTTTCACCCAACGACTTACACTTCCAGAACCTGCTAAACTCTGCGTTCCCCGAGGCTTGGACGCATGAAAAACGACAAGACCATCAAGAAGTTCGAAAGCTCCGGCGGCGTCAAAGTCTACAAGCTGCCG
This sequence comes from Candidatus Hydrogenedentales bacterium, assembly GCA_041744855.1. Lineage (GTDB taxonomy): Bacteria > Hydrogenedentota > Hydrogenedentia > Hydrogenedentales > JBGTJY01. The sequence continues at coordinate 4,654 of JBGTJY010000815.1, read as the reverse complement.
ATCGAAGCCTTCCCGAACCACGTGACCAATTGCTATCTCGTGCTCACGGACCCTATCACCCTGTTGGATGCCGGATCGGGCTGGGCGACCGCGAACGAGGAACTGATCGCGTGCTTCGAAAAACTTCGCAGCGATTTCGGCGAATCGGTCACGATCAAGGACGTCGATCGCCTCATCATCACTCACGGTCACATCGATCACTTCGGCGGCGTGAATTTCGTGGTGGGCGAGTCCGCGGCCGACGTGGGCATTCACGAGCTCGACAAAACGGTCATCAGCAATTTCAAAGAGCGCCTGCTCGTCTCATCGAACAACCTGCAGTTTTTCCTAAATCGCTCGGGCTTGTCGCAGGAACAAATCAGCGCCCTCGTCGAAATGAACAAATGGTCCAAGGACACCTTCGAGCCGCGCCAAGTCGACTTCACGTTTCACGAAGGCCCCGTCGCGGGCGGCCCACTCATCGCGCATCACGCCCCCGGACATTGCCCGGGCCAAGTCTGCCTGCAGCTCGACGACATCCTGTTCACGGCCGATCACGTGCTCAGCCGCATCACGCCGAATCAAGCCCCCGAAGCGATCACGCGCCACACGGGCCTCGGCCACTACATGGACTCGCTGCGCAAAATCCGCGCCCTCAGCGGCATCCGAATCGGCCTCGGCGGCCATGAAGACGAAATGGAGAATCTGCCGGGGCGTATTGACGATACGGTCGCGTTTCACGACAATCGGCTGAACAAAACGCTGGCATTGATGGACGAACCCAAAACCGTCGCGCAAGTTTCCGAGGGACTATTCGGCAAACAGATGAATTACCATATCCTGCTCGCGATGCTCGAGACAGGCGCGCACATGGAATACCTCTACGAACGCGGCGCGATACATGTGACCAACATCGACGACGTCGAGAAGCAGTTCAACCCCGTGCTGCAATACGCACGCTGATTAGGGACCGCGCGGAATGTCGAAAAAACTCTGGGGCGGAAGATTCGAATCCGAGACCGACGCGCTCGTCGAGCGTCTGGGCGAATCCGTCTCGTTCGATGCGCGCCTCGCGCCGTGGGACATCCGCGCCAGCATCGCCCACGCGCGCATGCTCGGGGATTGCGGCATCATCCCCAAGGGCGACGCGAAAAAGATCATCGCGGGCCTGAACGCCATCGCGAAGGAAATCGAGGCCGGCGAATTCGCGTTCGATCCGAAGCTCGAAGACGTCCACATGAACATCGAGTCGGCGTTGACCGCGCGTATCGGCGACGCGGGCAAACGCCTGCACACCGCCCGCAGCCGGAACGATCAAATCGCGACCGACACGCGGCTGTGGCTGCGCGATCAGCTCGACCTTATCGACGGCCAACTCGGCGCGTTTCAGTCCGCGCTACTCGATTTCGCCGAGGCGCACATCGACGTTATCCTTCCGGGCTGCACGCATATGCAACACGCGCAGCCGGTATTGCTGGCACATCACATGCTCGCGTACGTCGAGATGGCCGCGCGTGACCGCGAACGCTTCCAACAACTCCGCAAGCGCGTCAACATCCTGCCGCTCGGTTCCGCCGCGCTCGCCGGCACGTCGTACCCCATCAATCGCAAGCAGGTCGCGGACGAACTCGGCTTTGACGGCGTCACCGCGAATAGCATGGACGCCGTCGCCGATCGCGACTACCTCATCGAGTTCTGCGCAAACGCGGCGCTCGCGATGATGCACCTCTCGCGGCTCTGCGAAGAGCTCGTGCTCTGGTCCACGCCGGAGTACGGCTTCATCACCATTGGCGACGCGTTCACCACCGGCTCGAGCATCATGCCGCAAAAGAAAAACCCCGACGTGGCGGAACTCGTGCGCGGAAAGACGGGCCGCGTCTATGGCGACCTCATCGCGTTACTCACGGTGATGAAGGGTCTGCCGATGACTTACAACCGCGACATGCAGGAAGACAAAGAACCCGTCTTCGACGCATGCGACACGGTCCAACTCTGCGTCAGCGTGGTCACGCGCATGCTGCCCTCGATCAAGGTTCACGCCGACGCGATGCGCGAGGCGACGCACAAAGGATTCCTCGAAGCGACCGATCTCGCGGACTACCTCGTGCAAAAGGGTATGCCCTTCCGCGAGGCGCACGAAGTCATCGGCAAACTGGTGCTCGAATGCACGAAACGGGGAATCGCATTCAACGAATTAACGCTCAGCGAACTCCAGGCGCACTCAAAGTTATTTGCGACCGAGGTGCTGCGACTGATGAGTCCCGACGCCCTTGTTAATCGGAGAGACTTGGTGGGCGGGACTTCGACGAAGAGAGTTCGGGCTGCGATAACTAGGTCACGAAAAGAAACCAGTAACTTGAAGCAACGCTGAGGTCAAATGTCGCGAATCGGGAATATCCCAAGAAACAGGAACGGCATCGTCAGTAGAATAGCAGCTGCAACCATGTATGGCTCCCGCTGACCTTTCGGCTGCAGGAGAATTCCTGCGACCACGGCCACCAGTGACACAACAAAACCAATCGTGATATTGATCAAGATTCCGTACCAGCCAGCGTTGTAAAGAGCCCAGCTAGCGTTTACAACTGGAACTATGAAAAGCGAGCGCCCGACCCAATTCCACAACGAGGTTGGTCTGACACTGTTCGCCTGGCTCATAATCTTCAGTGTACTATTCTCGAATCGAGCTGAACAACGACTCAATAGCCACACCGAAATCCGGTTTTCGAGGTGCAACGATTATGACGCATGAACCAATCGACCAAGTCGTGCAGTTGCTCCGCGAGCGCTTTTCTGTTCCCGCGAAAACAATCGCAGAAGTGCGCGAACGCTTCGAGCAACTCGCCGCCGAATTGCCCCCCGCGGAAGTTCCCGCCACGTTGGACGGCGTTGATGCCGGCGGCGTACCGGGGATTTGGGTCAGCACGCCGCAAGCGAATCGCGACGAGGTCATTCTGTTTTTACACGGCGGCGGCTACAACTGCGGCTCGACCTACGTCTACACCGATTTCATGACGCGCCTGTCGCACGCGTGCGGCGCGCGCGTCCTCGGCATCGACTACCGACTCGCGCCGGAACACAAATTCCCGGCGGCGCTCGACGATGCCGTCACCGCGTATCGCTGGCTGCTCACCCAATGCGCTCCGCATCAAATCACATTCGTCGGCGACTCGGCCGGCGGCGGACTCGGCCTGTGCACGCTGGTTGCGCTGCGCGATTCGGGCGAGCCCCTCCCCGCGCGCGCCATCTGCCTCTCTCCGTGGACCGACCTCGAAGGCCTCGGCGAATCCGTTAAGACCAAAGACAAATCGGACCCGTGGATACGCGGCGATCGGATCACGCTCTCGTCGCGCCTGTACGTCAAAGAGACGGACTACCGCAACCCCCTCGCGGCCCCGCTGCACGCCGATCCAACTGGCCTCCCGCCGCTATTGATCCTCGTCGGAAGCGAAGAGACGCTACTCGACGATTCGACGCGATTCGCGGAGAAAGCGCAACGAGCCGGCGTAGACGTCACGCTCGAAATTTGGGACGGCATGATTCACGTGTGGCCCTTCTTCGCGGGCATTCTTCCAGAAGGCATGCTCGCGTTTCAGCGCATGGGCGGATTCATCGCTGAAACGCGCCAGGCCACGAGCAGTTCGGCGCGCGTCTCATGATGATCCGCGGATTTCTGCTCGCACTCATTCCCGCGCTGTGCGCATTCGCGGACGGCGAACGCGTGCTCGTCATCGTGCTCGACGGACTGCGCCCCGATTACGTGACCGAAGCGCTCATGCCGAACCTGCACGCGCTCGGCCAGCGCGGCGTCGTGTTCGAGAATCACCACGCGGTATACCCGACGGTCACGCGCGTAAATTCGCCGTCGATCGCCACGGGCTCTTATCCCGAATCGCACGGGCTCATCGGCAATTCGATTTATATTCCCGCCGTCGATCCCGAGCGCGCCCTCGACACCAGCAACCAATCGCTCCTGCAACGCATCGACGAGACGACGAACGGCAATCTCCTGACCGCGAAATCGCTCGGCGAAGTGCTCGACGATGCCGGGAAAACGATTCTCGCGATTAGCTCGGGTTCGACCGGTTCCGCGTTCTTGCTGAATCACAAGGTCAAAGGCGGCGGCGTGATCCACACCGGGTTGATTGTCCCCGAATCGCAGCGCGCGCGCGTCCTCGAAGTCCTCGGCCCCATTCCGCCGGACGCAACGCCCAGCATCGCGCGCAACGCCTGGGTTGTCGATGCCTACCTCAAGATCGGCGTCGATGAACTCAAGGCCGAGCTGACGATGATGTGGCTCACCGACCCCGATCACACCGCGCACGAAAAAGGCATCGGCGCGCCGGAAACCGTCGAAGCCCTGCGCGGAGTGGACCGCGAAGTGGGGCGCATCGTCGATGCGCTCGCCGAACGAAACCTGACCGACACCGTCCAGATTATCGTCACCTCGGATCACGGTTTCTCGACGCACACCGGCGGCGCGACCGTCGGCGCGGTATTAGAGGAACTCGAGATCGAAGGCGTGGTTGCCGGCGGCGCGATTCATCTGAAAGAGAAAAGCGACGCGACGATTCAACGGCTCGTAAGCGCGCTCCAGCAGACCGAGTGGGCCGGCTCGATTTTCACGCGGCCTGCCACCCCCGGCGCGATTCAGGGCTTCATCGCCGGCACGTTGTCG
>JBGTJY010000814.1:0-5951 GCA_041744855.1 Candidatus Hydrogenedentales bacterium | reverse complement strand
CGGTTCACATCGCCAAGTTGACGGGCCTCCAGTCGTTGGATCTCGCTAGCAACTATATTGGGGACACGGGCGTGAAGGCACTTCTAGAAGCCCTCATTCAGAGCCGCGCGCGCGAACGGATGACATCTTTGGACCTTGAGTTCAACCTGATATCTATCATTCCCCGCGACGTCCTCGAGAGGCGGGACGCAAGGGAGATTCTGTCTTTTTGGGAATCGCTTCGCGGATCTGTATCTCGGCCGCAAGAAGACGCGGCGGAGATTGTCGTGCTCTCGCCAGCGGCCGACCCTCCTGCGCCTCCAGTTCTTCGCCAACCGAACGCTGCGACTGGTGCGGTAGAGCAGAAGGAACGTGTGGCGCGCACGGAAAGTCCGACAACGGTAGACGAATTTCGGCAGCATCGGTTTCGTGTCGCAATTTCGTGTGCGGGCGAAGAAGGCGAATATGTGAAAGGGGTGGTGGAGATTCTCCGGAAAAAGCTGGCTCGCAACGACGTTTTCTACTACGAGGATTTCCAGCACGTATTGAACGGCGCCAACTTGTTTTCGGAGCTATCGGATCTCTTTCGAGAGCGCGCTGAGGTGGTGTGCGCCTTCCTTGACAAACATTATGAGGCCAAGAATTGGTGCGTGATTGAATGGACCGCAATTCAGGAGTTATTTCTCTACCGGAAGAACAACTATTTAATTTTCCGGTTCGACGATGTGAGCGTACGTGGTTTGCCTAGAACCATAGGATTCACCGACTGCCAGAAAAAGAAGCCAGAAGACGTTGCTCGACTCATCCTGATGAAGCTCGGTGCGATCAAGAAGGAGGATGAGACGCCAGAAGAGAGTCAGCTGACGTATCGAGACTTCCTGGAACACGAGACGCCAGAAGAGCGTCCGCTCAGCTACCGCGAGTTTCTCGAACACAAATTCCGTGTCGCGCTTTCGTTTCCGGGCGAACATCGAGAATACGTCCAAACCGTCGCCGAGGCATTGATCGCACAGCTTGGTCGAAATAACGTGTTCTACGACAACAATTTCAAAGCGCATCTAAACGGCGACGATTTGGATGTTAAATTATTCAAGCTTTACAGGGATCGCGCCGAGATGGTGTGCGTCTTCCTTGGGGGTGACTACTCGAAGAAACAGTGGTGTGGCGTGGAGTGGCGCGCAATTCGGGATGCGTTGAAGCAGGACAAAGGCGATCGGATGTACTTCCGATTCGACGACGAAGAAGTCCCAGGCTTCCCCACGATCTCAGGATATGAGGATTGCAGAAAGTCGACGGCGGAGGAGGTTGCGGCGCTTATTCTCGAACGGCTCGATGAGCGGTGAGTCGTCCTATTCAACGCTTTCGCACGCTGAGTGCTCGATACAACGTCGGCAGCGGTAGCCAGCCCAGTAGCCGGTCAATGGCATCGACGACGCTGAGCAATGGTCGAGCTCCCGCGCCCGGAAGTACTTTGCACGCCGCGAACAACGGCAGCATCGCGATAGCCGTCAGCGGCGCGCGTTCCTCGCGGAGGATAGCGCCGCCGGCATCGCGAATGTGCGCGTTCAGCTCCTTCGTTCCGAAATGGTGGCCCCCGGTGTCGACGGGATCGGAGTGACCGCGGCGGCGGCGGAGCCAGGGCAAGAGACCGAATAGGGTTTGCCACGGCACGCACGATTCGTGGGGTTCGATGAGAATGACTATCCCCTGCGGCGTGGTTCTGTCGAGCAGGGATCGAATCGCGTGCGTGCGTTGCGCCTCGCCTACGTACATCAAGACGGTCACGCACACCACGCCGTCGAAGTCTTTTAGCTCTTCAGGCAATTCCTCGATGGACGCGCGCACGGCGGGCCGGCCTGTGCGTTGTCGATAGAGATCGACGTAGCGCTGCGTGATATCCACTCCGGTGATTTCAAGCTCGGGACACCGGGCCAGCAACTCTTCGGTGAGACGGCCGTAGCCGCAACCGATGTCCAGGATACGCGCGTTCGGGACGAGCGGCAGTTGCCGCGAAATGAATTGCAGATGCCAGCGGTGGATGTGCAGGTTGAGCGCGTCGGGGAGGCCCTTGAACAACACACTGCGGAGCGATGCGCCCCAGAGCTGGCTTCTCTTGTCCCATTCCGTTTCGACGCGATCTTCAGCCATCACTATTTGCGGTCTCCGTTTCGGCATCGGGTTCGGGCGGTCGTATTTTCGCAAAGGGGAGGCACAGGAGGAATCCTGCCGCCAATTCCAGTGGGAAGTGGTAGCGGTCCGACAGGCCGGCGCCCACGGCTACGATGGCTAGAGAATTAACAATTGCCGGCGCGTAGACGATCAGCGCGCGTACATCGCGCTTGCGTGCCCACCAAATCACTCCCGCCAGGAGCACGAGATAAAACGGTATCACGGGCCGGCTATAGACGAGACGGGCATTGACGGCTAAATTGCGAACGTAAGCGCGCAACTTAATGCTTAGTGAACCTAAATATGCGTGTTGAATTCCGTCCGGAATGTACAGCCCGAGCCGGATATCCGACGTTGTACCAAACAGAAAATCAGAGCGCCATATCCAATCTGAAAACCAGGCGCACCGCAATGCGACGAGCGGGTTTCCGAACAGCAGGGTGCGTAGTTCTTGCGCCGCCGGTTGTCCCAGCCCACTTTCCGTAGCTGCGAGGTGTAGGACAAACTGATCCCGGTTGTAACTCGCAAACGAGTTTGTCGTGTACAACAAAGTTGAGTCGTCGGCTTTTAAGTAGTGGGCATCGCGAAAAATCTTGTACGTGCTCGGCGAAATTGGCGGGTCTTGGGCAAGAAAATTTCGACTGTATCGCATGTTATTGTAGTTCGCGAAGAGGTCGTCTGTACCGGGTCTCTGTCCGGGGGAAGCCGTCAACGGTGGGTAGACGGCCAGTTTCATGACCAAAAAGATGGACCAGGCGAGGACGATCGAAGCCGTCGCTCGCATCCACTGGTGGCGGAAATTCAAAATCAACGCCGGGGTCATGAACGCCAGAACCGCGAGTCCGTTGTGGCGCCACAGGGAAATCAAGGCAAGGAGCACGCCCAGAAAGCCCCACATCGCTAGGCGGGATCGCATTCGCTCGTCGAATACGTAAAGTGCCAACAAGATTGTCAGCGCGAAGACAAACGCGGAATAAAGCGTGTCTTTCCAAATCGTAACACTTTGAGTACCGATACGGGGCGATATCAATGCTGCGATGAGCGCAATTCCAATGAACGGCCAAGGCACGCGCGCCCGGACCAGTACACTCAAGCCGAAGGCCAATACCACGGCCATGACGAACACCTGGATCATTGAAACGCCGGACCACGTGTCCCAAATCATGCGCGTGCCTTTGAGAAACAGCGTGTGTAGGAGCGGGTGACTGTCGGCAAACGTATCGGTCTCGATTTGATGCCACTGCGATTCGGTATCCGGGACGGTGATTCCTGGGTAATAGGAGGCGAAGTAAACTCCCAGGACTGCGAGGAACAGGCCGGAGAAGACCGCGAATGCCTTCCAGGAAAACGGCCGCAACGCGACCGGCGCGATAGGCGGCGCGAACCACATCCGCAACAGCACCACGAATCCAGAATAGGTGCTCAGCAGCAGGACGAAGATCGCGGTGAAGATCCCAGCGCTAACGGCTGCGAAGGTCCGCCAACCGCCCTGTTCCCAATCGGCGAACGAGGGAATAGTGAGTCGGCCTCCTTCCAGCGCCGGCTTCCATTCCCGCGAAATGTCGCCCCACGCGGAAAGCGGGTAAATTTCGCCGGTAAAATAAATCTTCGGAACCGCCGTTCCGAGATACAACCGCATAATTTCCGCGGCCGGCGCTTCGGCGAAGTCGATCGCAGGCGCGGCGAGGTCGATCGCAAGCGCCGCTAGATACCGTCGAGGGACTGCCGAATAAAAGCGCACCAAGTTGTCGTTGGGCGGGATCACAACGGGTTCGAAGACCCGCTCTTCCGCGTAGGTGTCCACAGTCAGATCGCCGTTGCGGGTCCGCACGATAGCGCGGCCACCGTCGATATCGCGGCGAAACGCGACAATCGTGTTCCCCCCGAACCCTTCGTAGCTCAACGTCGATCCGGCGCCGCCCAAGGTATACGCGAATTCTCGAGAAACGTCCCAGGAAAGCGGAGGTTTCTGTTCGGCGTGCCGGAGTAAATCTTTTGCGGGCAACGTCGTGAGGTAGATTCCGTAACCCTCGGATTCTTCGGACTTCGTGCCCGTCGCGACGATTTCGAATTGAGTCACTTGGGGAGAGTAATCGTCGGGCAAACGTGCCATGGGCCCCAGGTTTACCGCTTCCCGATCGGGGGGCGTAAACCAAAGAACCGGGTTGCCCTGATATCCAGGAGCGAAATCGAGTCCCACGGGTATAGGCTGGTCGCCGATCCGTTTCGTAAACGCAATTGCCAGCCCGATCGCCGCTATCGCCGCGATAACCGCTATCACCGCAACGGGCCGCGCTACTCTGGCGGCCGGGATGCGCCACTTTCGGGGCGGTTTGGCCCGCGCACGCGCGATGAATTCCGACGCAGCGGAACTCAGACGCCGTAGGAGCGTCCAGCATCGGGTAAGCGCCCAAATCGTCGCCGCCGCCAACGCAATGCCGACTAGCACGAACAACGCCGTCCAAATGCCGCCTTCTTCCCAAGAGACCCGCGTCTTCAGGGGAATCTGCGTCGTTCCGATCGCGTTGTCGTCGAGTTTGGATACCCACGTCAACAAATGCGTTTTCGCCGGCGCGGATTGCGCGTACTGAATCTGCGGCAACCATGTGTGTATCGTGAGGCCGTACACGGAGCGTGGATGGGAATCCGGCAGCGCGATCTCCAGGCTTCGCAACGCGCGGCGGGGAACGGTCGCCTCAAATCGTTGGACTCGTTTTCTGGGGACCACGGCAGGCGTTAGATAGGACGTCGACGCTTCGTCGTACAGGTCGAATAGCTGCGGTTCACCAAAAGTACGGACCTGCGCGAGCCCAGAGTTCGAGTGTTTCAAGAGGCGGAAAACAGGCGGACCCTCGGACCAATTTCTCCACACGAAGGACGCGTACGGCGCGCTACTCGCGATGATCCGGCCCTCGCCCCAAAGTGGTTCGATCCAAGCCCGCGGCGGTGTTACTTCGGGGCTGAAGTCGCCCCTCGCGGAGTCGCCCGGCGCACTGAATTCGAAGTAAGTATGCGACGCCCATTCCTCGAAAGCTTGTTCCCGGTTTCGTCGGAACGGAAGCGAAGTCACTTCAATCTCATAGAAGGCGGGCAGGAGTTCGTGGGCCGTATCTGACTTAACGAGCGAGGCGGCACCGCCTGACCATTTGAGTTCGGGAGTGAACGCAACGCCGGCAGTCTTGGGCTGCGACACGGGCTGCACGTATTCCGCTGGGGCCTTCCAATCGGTCAGCGGAATCTCTTCGCCTGCCGCCTCCTCGGGTGGCCCCAATGGATTCGAGAGCGTCGCAGTTACGCCGAAGAGTTCGATCGGTTGGGTGGCATCCTTGGCGAAGAGCGAGACCAGCACGCTGCCGCTGACCAAATTCTCCGGCAGTTGCGTCTCGATTACCAGGGTCCGCGTGTCTCCGCCACCGGGATGACGCCTCACCTGGAGCGCCGGCTCTTCTTCGTCGGCGACGCGGTGGTCCAGCATCAGCTCGAGGGCGTTGCGCTCGAACACGCGGGCCGTGGCCTCGACGCGCAATCGGCGTCCCGGCAAGCGCTCGTGGTGGATCACGTGCGACGCCAGTCGATAGTGCCCTTCGCCCTGAGGAGTCAACATCGCGATGGGCGAACCCGGCGATTCAGGATAGAAGTCGACGGTCACGCGGACGGGTTGCGCGCCTACCCAGAAGGAGACCACGACGGCGGCCGCCAGCGCAGCGATCGATGTGACGGCTACCTTAGGCGAAATCAGGATTTTTGCCGCTCGAAACCGCACTTGGCAATCTCCCTTGGGGCCCTGCCAAACAAAACAGTGG
>JBGTJY010000813.1:0-3511 GCA_041744855.1 Candidatus Hydrogenedentales bacterium | reverse complement strand
ACAGAAGCGGTGCGACGCGCATGGTGAGCAGCGCGATGAGCACAATGAGGCAGATCAGCGCGAGCCAATAGAGCGCCGCGCCGAAGTTTTTTCGGGATGGCATCAGTCGTCGAGCAGCCAGCGTTTCGGCCCGAGTTCGATAGGGCGATGAAACACGTCGCGCGCAGCTTCCAACGCGATCGGCAGCGGCAACGCGCGTTGCTGCGAGACAAACGCAGTCCCCTGCGATCCCGCCGGCACGACGGACCCTTCGATGACGTCCAACACACCGCACATGACGTAGTGGCATTGCGCGCCGCCATAGGTGCGGCCCGGCACGTGGTCGCATGTGCGCAGGTCTTTGCTGCAGATCGAGCATTCCGGCGTTTGAAACGCGAAGCCGATCGACGTCTCTCGATACACGCCGCCTTCGATATTCAATATGAAATCGGCGTTGCCCTCGGTGCGAAGCACATACACATCGGGGCGCACGGAAATCTTGTCATCGACGGAGTGAACGCGGGATCGAAAGAACGTCCCACGCGGCAGCGAACCCTGCAGATCGTGCCGCTCCATCAACGGACGTCCTGGCACGAGCGCGTTGATCGTCTCCAGTTCCTCGCGCGGGAACCGGCTGAAATGCCGATCGATTTGATCGTTGCAGAGATCGAGACTGAATACCGCGAATTCGGAATCGGTCAAGGGACGCAATGCGAACCGATTCACATCGTCCATGGCGCTGGACGCTGACGGAACATGCGTACCGCCCAACAACGGCGCCTCGCGATTAAAGACGAACGGTTCAAGTAGCATGGGTATTCTCCGGTTGTTTGGCGCGTGGTTCTTTGCCGTCGTCCCGTTCCCGAATGGAATTGCGGGAACGAGATGGGGGATCGATGCCGAGGGTCTTCGCCGCCTCGTCGTGCGTGAGGAATCCCTCGTCGCGCAATGCGATGGCGTTCTGAATTTCACGGCCGCGGGCCATGGCTTCGCGCGTGACATCTGTCGTGCGGTTCGTACGCATGCGGACTTTCGCGCGCGCCTGACCCCACATCAGCGCCAGCTCGAAGTTGTAGAGCCGTTCGAGAATGCGTTTGACGCTGCGGTTCACGGCCTCGACCTGGCGATTGATGATCTCGAATTGCGCCGTGCCGTACGTTTCCGTCGTGCCGTAGTTTCTTCCGAGCAGAATCGGCATCAAGTGCATGCCCGTGATTACTTGCTCTTCGATCGCCTTGTGGTTTTCGTAAAACACCTGCGATTGCTGGCTGCCGTGAACGAGATCGACCGCGACGTTGCTGTAGGTGACGAAATTCTGATCGACGGCCAAACCTTTCACGCGTTTGCCGAGATCCTCGAATGCAGACGCGATGCGCGTCTCGTACGCCTCAGGCGACTCGCCGCGCTGGCGCTCCTCAGGCGTGTACTTGATGTGCAACTTCGGCCAGCCGGCGTTATGCGTCGCCTTCGCCATGTCTTCGATAAGGCGTTGCTGAATTTTTACGACGAACGGGATCGAGCGCAGCATCGACCGCCCGTACGGATTCGTGCCGTCGCGGTCCATCCCGACGTAGATGAAGCGCTCCATCGGGAGGCGAATCTCCTCGCCTTCGTGAACCTGATACGCCTGCAAAGCGCCGTTCTCGCGGCGGAACCGAATGGTCCACACGTCGATGGGCACCACATCGTGAATCGACTCGCGGCTCTTCGTGGGGACAATTTCCAACGCCGCCGCCCCATAGGTGAACAGCGAGGCGTAAAAGACATCGAGTAAACCATCCATCCCGCGATCGCCCGTGTTCACGCGTTGATTGAGTTCGGCAATCAAACGTTCGGCCCGCCGCTTCGAGACTTCGGACGAGGCATCCAGGATCTCGACGTCAAATCCGGTTTGGCACAGCCGCTTCCAGGTCCACACGGCGTCGGAAATATCCGGGATCGCATCGCGCAGAAACCGAAAGACTTTCAGCATCACGAAGGGCGTGCTGTTCGGCAGGTCGACGAAATCCAGGAACGGTTGCGAAAAGTTCGAGAAGTCCTCGGCCACGGACACCGTTTGGAGGCGTGACGCTTGAATGACGGGTCGCGGCGGCGTTCGCCGGCGGAGCCGCTGGAGCCAATTGGGCATGGGGGGCGATCCTCGTTTTTGGGGACTCGTTGTGTAGAGCTCGTTGTGCGGGCTTGGTTGTGCGGTGAAAGGTTGGTCTCTATAAACCTTGTCACAACGTGTTGCGCAGAATGGTCCCCAAGGCTAGTCATGGCCGTGGCTTAGCGAGCCCGCAGCGGACGCGATCCGTGCGAACTTGGACGAGCTTGGCTATAATGCTGGTTTGCATAGGCGCGCGCGCGTGGCGCTTGCGCCCCGCCTATCGGCAGTGGATACTTTTGCGAACCAACTCGAGGGCGAAACCGTGGCGAAACGAGCCGAAGGATTCCTGAATCGCGATGTCACCCGGCGGAAAGCCGCTCAACTAGCAGTCAGTGTCGTGGAATTTCAGAAGACCACGCTGCGCAACAGCATCAATCTCATCGGCAAGGCCCAGGAGCAAACGGGCCGCATCCTGCATGACCTGCTCAAGAAAGCCGAGTGGGTGCCCAGCGAAGGCCGTGAAGTCATCGACGAGTGGAATCACGCCATGAAACGCGGCCGCGAGGAATTCAAGAAGACTTCCGACAAGAGCTTCGATCTGATTATTCAATATCTCGAGCGCGTGCAAAGAAACGAGCAGAAATCCCCCGCGGCGCCGACGATGAGCGCGAAGTCTGCTTTCCCCGAAAAGAGCGCGCCGTCGGCGGCTGCAGTAAAGTCCGCCGCAAAGAAGCCCGCAACAAAGAAACCAGCGGCAGCAAAAAAGCCGACCGCAAAAAAATCTGCTGCGAAGAAGCCGGCAGCGAAACCTTCGGGCACGTCGGGTACCTCCGCGTAGTCCAAACGAACAACCGCCGAAGCTGGGAAGGAGATCATCGTAGTCATGGCAACCATGGTCACGCGAAAATACCCTCGCACCGAGAACTTCAAAGGAAGAACGCTAAAAGTCCGGCTGATGACGCGCGACGACCGCGACGCCGTGCTCAAATTCGCGCGCGCGCTCCCTGCCGAAGATCTCATTCATCTCCGCTGGGACATTACCCGGCCCGAACGCGTCGACGAGTGGTGCGCCAATATCGAGGCGGGCCGCACATCGTCAATCCTCGCCATCGAAGACGACAAGGTAGTCGGCTACGGCAGCCTGCACCATCACCAGACCGATTGGTCGCGCCACATCGGCGAGCTGCGCATCATGGTCAACCCGGATATGCGCGGACTCGGTCTCGGCCGCTACATGACGCAGGAGCTACTCCACGTAACGAAGGACCTCGGACTGACACGCATGGTCGTCCACATCGCGTCGGATCAGCCGCGCGTGCGAAACATGTTCGAGGAAATGGGCTTCAACGCCGAGGCGCTGCTCACGGATTGGGTCATTGATCGCAACGACCGCATGTGCGACCTGATCATCATGTCCTACCCAATCGAGGACTAGGGCGAGTC
>JBGTJY010000812.1:0-4033 GCA_041744855.1 Candidatus Hydrogenedentales bacterium | reverse complement strand
CCTCCGACGCCTTGCAAGTCTCAAGCTCGGCTTCAAGCTCCGCAACCTGTCTGCGGAGACTGTCAGAATATTCGGACTCGCTGTTCTCGACGGTCTCGGAATAAATCGATTCCGTGTCGCGCATTTACCCTCCAAATCATTGTAAATAAAGCATTTACAAAGATAAAGTTAGGGATGGGAGGACCTGCACTCTCAGAGTATTATACCGCGAAATCGAGATAACTGTTGACAAAACTAAAAATCAAGGACCCTGTTCTCTTTGCTGGATCCCCGTTGCGCCACAAATCCGCACCACGAATCGATCCACCGCCCCAACCCCCACACTGTCAATCCATCCTACCTCCCATTCCTCCCATAATTCCCATACGTCCTATGCCCTTCGCCGCCAACGCCTCCTCTGCGGCACCCACCGAGTAACATACATTCGTCTCGCTAACCAAAATCGGCCGCAACGCCAGCTTCAACTCAGCCGGCGCAATCACCACGTCGAATCCGTAGGTAGCCCCCAACGCGCGCCACTCCGCCTTCGAGCGCTGCTCCCACACCCGGGTCCAATGCGCGTCACTCCCCGGCGCCGCCTGCGGACCCAACAGATCGATCCCGTAAATATCGTTGTAGATTTTCTGAATCGACGGACCAAGCGACGGCGCATACCCCACAAAAAACGGCAACGCCAGATCGGTCATCACCGCGTGACCCGTCTGCGCCTGGGTCAACAACTGATACGGCGGCGCAACAAGAAACGCGTCGTTGTTTTGGTGCAGGCTTCCAGCCTGCTCGCCCGAGCCACCGGCCGCGTCTGTTTCGTCCGGCTGCCCCTCCAAATATTCCGCGAGACTCCGCTCGAGTTCGCCGCGCGGCAAGTACGCGCGATTCTCAAATTCGGTCCGCAGAATCGACAACACGATCAGCGCGGTCGCCGACATCGCAGCCGCACGCGACACATATCCCCACGCCGACACCTCGCTTAGCGGTTTACGAACGACCGACTTCTCCCAAACTTTCGCCGCGGCTTTTTTCTCGCGCCTCATCAAGTAGACCAAGCACGGCATCGCGGCGCCGGCGAGCACGCAGGCCGCACCAAACTGATGAAACGCCGCCAGCACGCCGACCGCGCAAATACCCACGAATACAGGCAACAGATCGGATCGCGTCCAACGCGCGATCGCCAATTCCGAACACACCACGCCGAAGAGCCCGAACGTGATCCACTCGAATCCGCCGAAATACCGCGCAGCGATCGCGTCGTCCATGATCGCGCCGGCGTAGGGTTGCAGCAGGACGACGCCGAGCACGCCGCCAATAAACGCCTGTTGCCACACGAAACGTTTACCCCGCGCCTCGAACAAATACGACACGAGCATCGCGACAAAAATCGGCGGCAACAAGTTCGCCAACCGATAAGGCAGCCAACCCAATAGCATGTACGGGATGCGCTCGCCCATCGTGAATTGAACGGCCATCACGCCATAGACGATGCCCATCACAATGAGCCCGAATACGACGGCAATCCGATAGACCGGCCCGCGTTCGTCCGCGGTAAATCGCCCGTTGCGCAACAGCATCCAGCCAAGCAACAAAAATCCAGCGGCCAACAAATGACTGTTCCCGCGCGGAATCGACCGGTGCATGTCGTGATTCGCGATCGTCCCCTCCCAAACCGCCCGCGCGTC
Organism: Candidatus Hydrogenedentales bacterium; assembly: GCA_041744855.1. Lineage (GTDB taxonomy): Bacteria > Hydrogenedentota > Hydrogenedentia > Hydrogenedentales > JBGTJY01. The sequence goes on along the minus strand of JBGTJY010000812.1, from coordinate 2,360 downwards.
CAGCGCCGAAAAATACGTCCCGCTCACCGGCGCGGGCACGGCATAGCCGCGTTGATAAAAATAAAACGCCGCGCTGATCGACGTGCCGATCAAAAAGAACGGCACGATTTTCCACAACGCGCCCCGATCCACGCGCCACAAATACAGCGCGCACAATCCGCCCAACGCGAAGCACGGCAACACCTGCCCCATGTGCACGGCGGGCATCAGGCCAAGCAGAAACGCGGCGACCCGCCCGCGCGCAAACAATACTGCGCTCAAAAACACGAGCGCGTAACCGGTCCCGACATGGCCGTTGCTAAACATGCCGGGCCATAAAAATTGAGGATAGGCGCCGTCAAACGCGAGGTGCACGCCGAGCAGAATAAACACAACCGTGATGTGCCCGACGATCGCCTTGCGGCTCAACGCAGCGCCCAACAAAAACGGAGGAAATACCGTCGCCCAGATGAACAACAAATTCCGGACGCCGCAAACAATCGCCTCGCTCGACGTCAGCTTCAATAACAGCGCCGCGCCATACACCTGCAAACTAAACGCGCCACCGATCCAGCCGAGCAACGGATGCCCTTCGGGATACTCGACGGCGCCAACGATCACCTGCGCCCACTCATAATCCTCATCCCAACGAATCCCCCGCAAATACAACGCGATCACGCCGAACACCAGCCAGAACGCAGCCCCATACCGCACATTCTCGAGCGCCCTCACCACAGAATGCCGCGCAATCGATTCGTTCATCGTCGCCATCCACGCCCTCATCTCGTTCTCGTAATCGTTCTCGTAATCGTAATCGTAATCGACAAAACGGCCTATCTACATTTCCAATAAAGCGTTTTATGAATATTCATAATTCACATCACTATCCTGCTCATCATCGTCATCCTGCTCGTCATCGAACCCCTGCGCGCCCACAGCGTCCTCAGCGGTTCTCAAACCCGATCCCCCGGCAACCCACGAAACGCGCGATACGCCCGCATCAACCAACGCGACACCGGCGAAAAGAAGACTTCCGCCGTTTCCTGCCCGGAAATCGCTCGTTCGATGGTCCGCGCCACGCGCTCGACCGGGATCGCCCCTGGCTGCGCGATTCCGTCAATCGAAACCGAAGGCAGCGCCAGATTGATCACGCGTATCCCAGGCGGTCCCGAAATACCAAGCGGACCTAATTCCCGCCGCAGCCCATCCGACATCGCGTTCACCGCGCCCTTCGAAATGCTGTACACGGTCTGCGTCGGATTCGACTTGTAGCCCGCCAATGACGATAGATTGACGATCGCGCCGCCGCCACGTTGTTGCATCCCCGGCGCGACGAGCCGCGCCAATTGCAGCGGCCCAGTCACATTCGTGCGGATGAGCGAATCGATTTCCTCGAGCGACGTCTCGCGAAACGGCTTCGAGGTCGTGTCTGCCGCGTTGTTGATCAGCACGTCAATCGGCCGCGTTAACCGGCGCTCGACCAATTCGCGGAGCGCGTCAGAATCCCGCAGATCGCAGGCAAACGCATCGACGCGATTTCCGTCGCGCGACAACTCGCCGGCCAACCGATCGATCGCATCGCCGTCCCGCGCAACGATCGCCGTATGCGCTGCACGCGGCGCGAAATACCTCGCCAAATACGCGCCGATTCCCCGCGACGCGCCGGTAATCAGAATCGATTGTTCGGCAATCGTCATGGTTCGCTCCGAACCGCTTCGTCGATCGGAATCGGTAAAGTCGTTTCGGCGGGACGCCGACTCCGTGTCAAGAATCGGCGCATTCCAAACACTTCTCGCGAAGTGGCGCGGAATACCTCTCGATTCGCTATCGCTACGAGCAGGAACCCCGCCCAGAACACCGCGCCCGCGGCGACCATGCGCAACGGCACGGCGAACGCCAACGCCTCGAGCGGAATCCCCGCGGCCTCGTGCAGGAACGCCCCCGCGGTCGCATACGGCACACCCGTCGCGTTCGGCGTGATCGGCACGGCGCTGGTCAACCCGTGCACGCATTGCGCAACGGCCAACGCCGCAATCGCAACGCTATTCCCAAGACTCAGATACAACAGCGCCCCCACCACGAGGTCGAGACACTTCGCCGCAATCGTCAATGGCAGCAACAACGGCAGTTGCCCGCGCAAATCGGCAATCGCGCGCAGAAACGTCGCGCCCGTCGACGCGATGCGTCGAATCCACGCATGCTGAATGCTTGCCGCGAATCGCCAAGGGCGCAACGCCAACACGATCGAGAATGTGACGGCCCCGATTCCTGCAACGACGCCAATCGTTCGAAACCCAGCCAACGGCGCGCTCAGCAACAACGCCCCCACCGCGCCCAGCCCAAGGGTCACCGCCACCTCGAGCGCCCGGTCCGCCAATATC
>JBGTJY010000811.1:0-2107 GCA_041744855.1 Candidatus Hydrogenedentales bacterium | reverse complement strand
AGGGTCGAATGGCGTGATGGCTCTGACCTCGGTAGTTTGGCGAGAGGGAAGTTGGTCTGTCGCGCAGTGCCTTGAGGTCGATGTAGCGAGCCAGGGTCGAACCGAAGAGGAAGCCATAGAGAACCTGCGCGAGGCTCTTGAGCTCCACTTCGCGCCGCCGGTTGCGACGCACACGAGAGTATAATTGCAAAGATAGTAGTTATGACCCGGGCGGAGCAAGAACGATGTTTTGTCATTACACTGCCGTCTACACACAAATTGATAGCGGCTACATGGGCCAACTCGCCGAGTGGCCCGAGGTTATCACGGAAGCGCCGACGATCGAGGCATGCCGTGAAATGCTTGAGGACGCGCTGCGAGAAATGGTCGCGGCCCACCGTGAATTGGGAAAAGAAATCCCACTTGGCGGCGGGTTTCTCGAGCAGATCGCCATCCAGATTTAGACGTGTCGGTAAAGCGCCGTGATCTCGTGAAGCACTTTGAATCGAACGGATTCCGTTTGCTTCGGGAAGGCGGCAATCATTCGATTTTCACGAACGGCGACAAGACCATCCCGATCAAACGTCACCGTGTTTTCGATCGAATTACTGCGAATAGTCTCTGTCGCCAAGCGGGTATCGATCCGAAGTTTTGACAATCCCACGCATCGCGAGCACTAATAAAGCAACGGCGAACATCGCCAGCGTCGGGAAATTCGGTGGTGTAAGAGGCGCGACTGGCGTAAGGCTCGCGCAGCCTCCGTCGCCTTCACCGTCTCCTTCTCCTTCGCCTGTGGGACCCGAGGTTGCGGCTTCCAGGAATGCGGCGATGTTGTTGCCTGCTTCGTCGAATTCTTCCGCGTTGGTTAGACCATCGCTATCGAAGTCGCCGTCGCCGGCGTAGGGCTCGATGGCGGCTTTGGGTTCGGCGGCAAATTCCTTGTAGGCCTTCGCGACGGACGTGCCGAGTATCGGCCGCGGCATGCAGCGCGGGCCGTCGCAACGGATCGAGATTAGTTCGATATCTTCGAGTCCCGCGGCGAACGTCGTGATAGTGTCTCTCGACTCGACGCTAACGGCGCTGAGCGCGGCGAGGACTCGGCGATATTGGCCGAGAATTAGTTGCTTTTCTGGTGATTGAATTTTCTGCGCGGCGACGAATTCGTCGATGGCCATCAGGTTCAGGTTGTAAGCGGTACGCGTCGAGGCGCGGACACGGTCTGCGATCGGGCTCTCATCGCAGCCGCCGAATAGGAACAACTCGAGGGCGAATTCTTCCGGGAGGCCATCGCCGTCGATATCGGCGATGGGGAGCAAGTCGGACGCTTGCACGAAGTCGGCGCGAAGGTCATCCATCTCGATGCAGAGTTGATTGATGGGCGGATCCTCTCCTTCTCCCTCGCCCTCGCCTTCTCCTTCACCTTCGCCTTCACCCTCGCCCTCGCCCTCGCCCTCGCCTTCTCCTTCACCTTCACCGCTTGGCTGTTCTAGCGCGATGCGGATATCGGGTGCCGTGTTGTTGTGCACCGATTCGATGGCGCGGTGGAAGAGCCATTGGCTGCCGGAGCCGCCGGGAAATTCCAGGATCGCGTGGTTCATCTCGGCGCTATTCAAGTCGATCCATTGGATGTGATCGGCATCCGCGTTTCCATTTGCGACGAACATGCTGCGGAAAATCGCGAAGGCGTTCGAGGCGGTAGGGTAGTTCACGTCGACCTCGATGCGCGCGTGCTCGCGGTTCACGTCGACCAATCGAATCGTCGAGGTTCCCCCTTCCACGTACACCACCTCGATGGCATCCGCGGCAGAATCGTAATTCACGGATGCGATTTCCGCGAGGGGCCGTTCGTCTCGCGCGGCGGGGCCGACGAGAACCGAGCTTCCGAAACATACGTCCATGAATCCGGCGGGCGGGTGGGGTATCAGACGGAGATTGCCGTCGGTGTAAAGAGCGAGGAACTGCGGCCATTCGTCGGCGTCGTCAATCTTGCGATAGATGTCGATGCGATGGATGTCGGTCTGCGGCGTTCCAGCGTTCGCGCTCGCTTGCATCCCAGTGGGCCGCCAGAACGACTCCTTCCGAATGGCGCGCACGATCGTCACGCCATCGTTGAAGAGTTCGACATCGG
>JBGTJY010000810.1:0-2901 GCA_041744855.1 Candidatus Hydrogenedentales bacterium | reverse complement strand
CATCCCTTCGGGCGCGGGGTCGTCCGCTTCGGTAATTCGGACCGTCAACCCGATAGCGATAAGGCAACCAATAAAAGCACACGTCCACTTCTTCATGCGAATCTCCCTGTGAAACAGCTCACTCACGTTTCTGCCCTACGGGGCGGATACCCTGTGCCCTACGCGACGGGTACCCTATGTCCTACGCGACGGATACCCTTTGTCCTACGCGGCGGATACCCGCGGCTTTCCGTAAATATAGTCCCCAACGCGCCTGATTTGTTCCATCTCGTCGTTTGCCAGCGGTCCAAGCTCCAACGTTTTCAACGCCTCGTCCATCTCCTTCTGATCCTTGGGACCCATCATGCACAGGTCCACGTTCGGATTGGACAACGCGAACCGGTAGCAATCGCTCCCGCGCAACGGCCGCGCGCCATCCGGCAGCTTCGACGAATCGAGCAGCTTGCCCCAGCACGTCGTGGTGTACGTCGTAATCCCCGGCCGATTCTGCGCCGGAAGATACGGAAAAATATCCCGCTCCGCGCCGCCGTGCACGGCGTTGTATCGAATCATGAAAATGTCGATCCGGTTGTTGGGCATCTGCGCAATTTCGGCGAATTTACTGCGCACATGCCCGGACATCGCTAGGTATTTCGCCTTGCCCTTCTCGAGTATGCGCCGCGCGGAATTGAGGACACCCGGCGGCGGAAACCGATTGAACCAGCCGAGCAACAGAATATCCGCGTGGTCTATCTTCAGCGATCGCAATTGCCGATCGAACATCGACTCCATCATCGGCCCGAAATGGTCATACGTCTGCACGACGATGACGAGATCATCCCGATGTTTGGGCGCAAGATTGCGAATCGCCTTTCGCATTCCCGCGCGCCGCGTCAGGCTCCAATAAAAGTAATTGACGCGATGCTCATGGAACGCCTTCTCGCACGCGGCGGCCGAAATCCCGTAACCCGCGCCAATGCCGAGACGGCTCACGCGCAGTCCCGTGCGTCCCAGCGTCACGTGTTCGCGAAAGTCTGTAGTCATTTCGGAATCTCGACGGGCGCGCGCCTGTGCAGGATGTGACTCACAATCGTAGGCCCGTGTTCGCGGCTATTCTCAATGAAAATCGCATTCGACTCGCAACCCGCGCACAACGTGCCCAAGACATACACACCCGATACGTTCGTCTCCATATGCTCGGTCAAGTAGGGCTTTCCGGATTCCTGATCGACATCCACGCCCACACTCTCCAGCAGCGAGGTGTCCGGCTCATATCCCGTCATCGCCAACACAAAATCGTTCGCAATCGTAATCTCGTTGCCGTGCCGATCGCGAATCAACACGTCATCCGGATGAAACGCAAGCACCTCCGCGCCGCGATAACACGCGATCGATTCCTCCTTGATCCGGTTCTCGATGTCCGGCTCGATCCAGTATTTCGTGTGAAACTTCTCGCCGCGCATCACCACGGTCACATTCGCGCCCTCGCGCCATAACTCCAGCGCGACCTCAGCCGCCGAGCTGCCCCCGCCCACGATCAGCACGTCGTGTCCCGCATAGTAGTGCGCTTCGGAGTATTCGTGCGTCACCTTCGGCAAGTCCTCGCCGGGCACATTTATCGCGCGAGGGCTGTCGAAGAATCCCGTCCCCAGCACGACGTTGCGCGCCCGCCAAACGTACTCCCGCCCATAAACATCCTTCGCGACGACAACGAACGCATCGTCCTCGGGAACGATCTCGGTCACTTCGCGATACGTGACGATCGTCAGCCCAAAGTATTTCACAAACGCCCGGCAATACTTCAGATACTCCCGCCGCGTCGGATTCTTCTCGCTCACGAGCAACGGAAATCCCGCCAGTTCCAGATTCTCCGCCGTGGAAAACCAACGCATGTACGTCGGGTGTTTGACCAACGCCCCGCAAACCGGCCCCTTGTCGATCGCAATCGCGCTTAGGCCAACCTGTTTCGCCGAATGCAACAACACCAAAGCCGCCGGCCCCGCCCCCACGGCCACTACATCCAAAGTCTCGCCCAAATGCGGAGATTTCATATTCCCGATCTTAGCAAAACGGACTTCGCATACCCGTCATGGCGAGGAGACGGCGTCAGCCGTTGACGTGGCCATCTCGATCACCCCGAAACCCGAACTGAACTGATCGCCTTTGTAACCCCCCGCGCCACCGTGCATAATGCCCCTCGCGCCCGATGCCGAGGGGGGGCGCGGCGCTCCCAATCGACTCGCCCGAACCGCATTCATGACAATTCACTTCACGCTTGCATCCGTCCCAGAACTCGCGGGTCTAGCGCCATACGACCGCCGCCTCGCTTACGAAGCCTGCCGCAGAAAAACCTACCGCCGCTGGCAAGTCTGGGCCGCGGCCCTCGCGGGTCTACTCATCGGCAGTCTCGCGGGCTGGTATGCGCTCCGATTCGTCCTCAACCTCGACGCCGACATCAACCCGCTTTTCAAATATTTCCTCGGCGGACTCCCCTGGGGCGTCCTCGCGTATGGCGGCTGGGAATACGCGAAAGGCGTCGCCGTGCTAAGCCTCATCGGCCCGCACATCCGCGAATATCTCGCGCTAAAAAAAAAGGCTGAGTCCACCCACAAAGTCGAAATCGATTACCTCCGCGAACCTTTCGAAGATCCCGGCGTCGCCGAGGGCGAATAAACCAAGTTTACAGGGGCGACGTCTACTGCCCGTTCGCGCAGGAAGAACCAGATCGCCGGAAAACCAATTCAAAGTTGCTCAGGTTTTTCGCTCCACTCTGGATTGTCTTTCCGCGACCGATAGATGTGGACTATATCTCGCCTGAATTCAACCTCTTCCCCGTCAGGAATCCCATACTGAAGCTTGGTCAGCTCCCATACACCAGCCATTCGTTCTTCCATGGTGCATTTCGACCAATCCCGATTGGAC
>JBGTJY010000809.1:0-2599 GCA_041744855.1 Candidatus Hydrogenedentales bacterium | reverse complement strand
AAAAAGCAGCGCTACAAATGGGAGAGTATCGGGTTTAGTGGGGAGATTCCCGCCTGCGCGGGAATGACGTACTAGGACAGGTTCGAGAGAACCGAACTTACTCTTCGGTGCCGAACTTACTCTTCGATGCCAAGCTTACTCTTCGGTGCCGAGCTTGGCGCGGGGCTCTTCGGGGCTGGGCTCTTGCGGCGGGGTCGAGTTGAGGCGCGGACGAAATTCTTCCGACAGCGGGCCGAGGCGTTCGGCGGCGATGTTTTCGGCTTGCTCGATGAGACCGCGGATTTCGCTTTCGAAGTCGAAGCTGAACAGGAACAGTTGCGCATCCTGCTTCGCCGTGAGCACCTTGCCTGATTCCTCAATCATCTGCTTGAGAATTCCGGCGAGTTCGCCTTCGATTTCGATCGCTCTGGTCAGTTTCTCTTGAATCTTGTCGTCGGTGGCGCCTTGATCGATATCGATTCTCAGATAGTGGTGCAGCGCGCCCCGGTCCCATTTCAGCCGGTGCATTCTATCGAGCGATTTGTGCATCGCCTGGAACAGGCGAATCGATTCGTCGTTATTGAGTCCGAGGAGTTCCGTGATGCGGACCACCATGACGAAATCAACGAGCTGGATGATGCTGTAGTCTTCCGTATCGGTGAGCGAGAGCGAGCGCGCCTGATCCTCCAGCATGTCGCGGAAGACCTTCGCGCTTTCTTCCTCGTCATGGGTCATCACCTTCTGGTCGTCAATCGGCGGCTGGGGCGTCTCTTCCTGACACCACGTCAGGCGGGGCGCCGCAGCGAGTAGGCATAGCACGGAGAGATACGCAAGGTGATGCGCGGGAATCGAGAGGAACGAGCGAAGCATCGTTACTCGCTCTCGTAGGCGTAGTCGTTGAGCAGACGGACAAACGTGCGTTGCGTGTTGTCGTTCATACCCGTGAGCGTCGCGCGCATATCGGAGCCCGAAGCAAGCGGCGGCGATACGGGACGGTCGAAGTATTCAACCTTCGCCAATGCCGTGATGATTTGATCCGCCTTCGCTCCGAGCGATTCCGTCGTCGACGCGGGGGGCTCGCTAAAGAGCCAATTCGAGTCCGACGCGAATGCGATGTCCGACGAATCGTCGGCCTCGTACGTGGCGCGAACTACGCTGGCAAGACCGATTTCCGGCGCGGGGGCCGGGGAATTTTGCGCGACTGTGCTAGAGGTCGGAACGGTACTCTTCGACGAGGTGCCCACGATAGCAATTGCCGCGAAGCCCGCGAACAGTACGAAGGCAGCCGCGGTCGCCACAGGCGCCATCACGCTGGACCACCACGAAATTGCGCGACGTTCTTGGCGCGCGTGGATTGCGCGAATGACGTCGCCCGCGAAATCCTGCCGCACGGCAGGCTCGGGCAACGCCTTCAGGTGCGCCGAGACCGCACTATACTGCTGGAACAGCCGCTGCGTCGCTGCATCCTCCCGTAGCGAATTGGCGACCTGATGCCCATGCGCGGCCTCACCATCGTAATACGCGGAAAGCTCTTCGTTGGAGACTTGCCTCTTCATGCCCTCACTCCGAGTTGCGGGTCATTGGAAATCGCGCGTCACAGGGATTGACCGTCAAGGCGCTCGAGGTGGAGCCTTAACTGCTCCCGCGCTCGGGCGATCCGGCTCTTAACGGTGCCCTTCCTGCAATTCACGATTTCCGCAATTGTAGTGTAGTCCAATCCCTGCAACTCCCTCAACACCAGGACTTCCCGGTGTTCAACGCTTAGCAGGGCCAAACCTTGTTCGATTCTCTGTTCAATCTCGCTGAGCCGCGCATGCCTGTCCGGTCTGAGCCGCTCGTCTTCGATTGCCAATTCTTGCTGGTCATCCGACGTGAGCGAGTGGGTAATGCCTCGCCCGCGTCGTCCGCTATCGCGGATGAAATTCAGCGCTAAGTTGCGCGAAATACCGAAAAGCAGGGTCGAGAACTTCGCCGAGGGCTGGAGCCTATCCAGGTACCGGTAGACCCGCACGAAACTATCTTGTGCGATGTCTTCGGCGTCCTCTCGGGAACCGACCATCCGCTGGCAAAAATGCACCACCGGCCGCTCGTATCGGCGAATCAGCTCCGCGAAGGCAACCATGTCGCCGCCGCGGGCCTGCGCCACGAGATCCCAGTCGTTGTTAGGATTCATGGACGCGGCGGCCTCGCCGGACGATTCGTGGTTGATTTCGCCTCAGCAGTGTTCGCCGGTGTTGCAGTGATTACAACCCCGCCAACAGGCAAAAGGTTCCCATTTTCATTGGTAATTGGAGCCGTCATAAGGATTTATGACACTTCATAAGGAGTTATGACGCCAACAGAGCGTCAATAAAGCGAATTCTGACTAGCGGCGTCGACGCCCACATACGGTAGAGTTTCCCGCTTAGGTCATTTTGATGCGCGGGCCGTCTGGCGTATCTTCCACCACCCAACCGAGCGTCGCCAATTCGTCCCGCACGGCGTCTGCCCGCACAAAGTTTTTCTCCCGGCGCGCCTGTTGTCGGGCCTTCACCAATTCCGTGACCGCCTCCGGTATCGCCGTTTCCGCGGGGCCGCCGCCCGTCAGGCCGCAGACGGCATCCAGCCTATCGAGCAAGGC
>JBGTJY010000808.1:0-1585 GCA_041744855.1 Candidatus Hydrogenedentales bacterium | reverse complement strand
TTTTGAACAACAGCGCAGCTACCAGTTCAGTTGGCGGTTTGCGCTGGTTTCGGTGTTACTGGCAGTTGTCACCCTGTATTGCGTGCGTCGTCTGCATGATCGCAACGTGACGGCTTTCGCTCAGGCCGTTTTGCACCAACTGGAGAGTAGTAAACAATCTGCGGACGGGGCCAAAACTTACTTTCTACTGCGACAGTACCTGGTTCTGGTACCGGATGATCTGGAACGGCGGATCGAATTGGCGCGGCTTTCGCGCCGGGTTTCGATTGAATCGCGCAACGAGCGTCTGGCAATTGGGATGTATGAAGCGATCTTGCGACGAGCGGATGGGAAAGATCTTGCTGCGGTCCGGCTGGAACTCGTGGAACTGCTATTGGAAGCGGGTCGCCCGAATGATGCCTTGGCGCATGTCCATATTTTGCTGGAGAGCGATCCGGAGAATGGTAAATTGCACCAGCAGGAAGCCATTTGCTTGACTGAGCAGGAAAAATTCGACGGGGCCGCAACGTCCCTCACCCGGGCGATTACAAGTGATCCGACTCAATTCGCGTACTATACGCAACTGGCCGATTTGTATGTCGATCATCTGGATCGAACAGCCGATGCGGAGGCCGTACTGGACCGTTTGGTGAGTAGCTATCAGAATTCGGCGGGAGCCTATACCGCCCGTGCACGACTGCGATTACAACTCGGCCAGTACGAAGCAGCCCTGTTAGATGCTCGTCGAGCGTATCGGCTCGACCCGACGCACAAAGACTCGCTGATTCTGGCAGCGGAATTGATTATTGCGGGGGACCGTGCGGGCAGCAGCAAATCGTGGTTTGATCCACAGGCGATTCGCAAGGAATTGGAACGGCTGGCGCAGGAAATGCCGCAGGAGATGCCGCTCGTGCTGGCTCTTACGCATCTTGACTTAGCGGAATCGCAGCATGCTGCAGCGATCAAACGGCTGGAGCAGGCGCTGGAGGCGCATCCGGAGCGTGTCGATTGCGCCTGGCTGCTGGTCGACGTGTTAACCATGGAAAAGCGATTGGATGAAGCCCGCACATGGATCGCACGGCTGCGGAAGTGGGGCATTCGTCCGTTGGTTCCGCCTTATTTGGAGGCGCGGGTGTTGATGGCCCAGGGCCGTTGGCGTGAGGCGGCGCGTCTTTTGGAAACGCTGCGTGTAGTGCCGGAGACGCGACTGTATTTGGCGGATGTGCATCTGAGTCTGGGGCATTGCTTGTCGGAATTGGCGTTATCGAGATCGGCAATCGAGGCCTATCAGGAAGCGCTCCGGTTACATCCGGCGACGAGTGAAGCCCGGGTGCGACTGGCCAGTGAATTGACACTACTGGGCCGCTTTGCAGAAGCGACCGAACAATATGCACAGCTGGGGCAGTCGGCGATTGCGGCGTCCGGGAATGCGCGCGTGAAGTTGCTGGAAACCTTGCGTCGTCCGGAACCTGGACGGAATTGGGCAGAAGTCGAAGCTGCCCTGAATTTGGCGGCAAGATACCCGGAGATTCAAGGCGATTTGGCGTTGATTCGTACGAGCATGTTGATTGCCCAGGGAGACTACGTTGAGGCAGAAACACGCTTG
>JBGTJY010000807.1:0-1707 GCA_041744855.1 Candidatus Hydrogenedentales bacterium | reverse complement strand
GGCCGCACGCGCAGCGTAGCGGACCCTTTACGGGTTGATTGAAGGAGGCTTGGGGTCGGCCAACGGATTGGCCTTCGAGTGCGGGGTGGGGCTTGCGTGGTCAGCGAAGGAGCCGAAGTTCGGCACCAAGGGTTGAATGTCTAAATCTGGGACTTACCTGCCGCTCATCAGCAGTGTGCCGAACGGCAAGTTATGCCAACAGCTGACATTCGGCAACCTACGGGAGTGGGCAAAAACTGGGCCGGAACCAGACTGACAGCTTCCGAGCCGCAAATCGTGCCCAACTTGGTGCTGTTCTCGCGCGGCTACTTCGCCCAGCATCTGATGTAAGCGCTGCAGTCGGGTGCCGTACGCTCGCGGGTTGCTCCATCTGAGGACACGACTGGCGGTCAAACGGGTGCTGATAGACGCCCTTCGATTTAGTTGGTCTGACAACGCATTCGACGCCTCTGCGGGCTCGGTCCAATGGTGTGGTGGGGAGGAGTTGAACCTCCCCTACGGTGAAAACGGCTGATCGCGTTCCGCTATTCCCGGTCTGTCACTGCATGGATCGGCGCGCCACCAAGGCACCACAACACCGTATGCTTCACCACGCCCGTAAGGTCGAAGAGTTTGTCCATGCTGATCTCCATTGCGAGTTGAAGGCCGAAGCCGAGGTCGACTTGAAACAGAGTGATGCTCAGCAGCGACGCGATCCACACCGTGACGGCTACCAGGAACTTGGAAAACGACTTTGACGCCGAACAAAACCCATGCCTTATGTAAGGAAGCATAGCGGCGGGGCAAGGGTGCCACCGCGCAACTGAACTATCTTCGTATCGCGATTGGTGATAAGAGACGGCTTGGGGGAGCGACGTGGCTAAGGAGTTCAATCCCGGAAATCTCGTTATCGTAGGCGCAGGCTTCTCGCTGAATGCCGGCCTTCCCCTTGCGGCCAGCTTCACCAAGCAACTCCTCAACCTCGAGCGCGTGGCGGTCGATGGCCCGAGCGCCCGACAAATTTCCTACATCAAGAGTTTTGCCGATCGGGTCTTCGGCGAAGGCGCGCCGCGCACGGCCGATGAGTGGCCCGACTTGGAGGACATCTTCACGCTTGTCGATCTTTCGGCGAACACCGGCCACCATCTAGGCCCGCATTTCTCTGCTGCCGACCTTCGCATCGTACGCCGCGCGATCATCGTCCGGATGATCCGCATGTTGTCGCAAGCCTATGCTCGCAAACAGCGCAAGCCCGACGCCGGATGGCGAGCACTAGAGAGCTTCTTTGGTGGATTTCGCGCCGACATCAGCGCAGTTCTCAGCATGAATTGGGACACGGTGTTCGAGCGCGGCATGGCGCGTGCACAGACGGTCCGCCGCGTTGATTACGGCTGTCATGCGCGGGCAGTGACGTTTAATGACAAAGGTCTCGTCAATCGCCCGCTCAGCGGCGAAACGCTTCATATCCTGAAGCCGCACGGCTCCGTGAACTGGCTCTATTGCGACGCCTGCCGCGAGACGTTCTGGGTTCCACCGAGCGATACCGAAATGGTGGCACAGACCCTCTTTCGTCGACAGGACTGGGCGGCCCTGCCTGCGCCCAAAACCGCCAAGACGCCTGCAATCCGAAGTCCCGGCTGCCCCCATTGCCATACCAAAAGCCTCGGCACGCGCTTCGCGACCTTCAGCTATCGCAAGGCGCTTGATTTTCCGATGCACTCTGCAAGC
>JBGTJY010000806.1:0-3136 GCA_041744855.1 Candidatus Hydrogenedentales bacterium | reverse complement strand
CGATCGCTGCCTTGGGCTACCAGAGCGATTTCGTCGAACTAGACTGAATTTTAAAGACCGGAGATATTCTTTCCACTCGCTACGAAGTTGCGCTTCGTAGCGAGTGGAAAATGCTGGTCTACCACAATGCTACATCCTCCTAAATCCCCCTTCCCCCGCCAATACCACGCGCGGGCAGGCTCCCCGAAATAGGCGGGAAATAGGGGAAATAGGGGACAGCGGAACTGCTGAAAAACCCCGCGCCCGTCTATCGCATCGACCCGCGCTATTCCCTAAAATGACGCGGGTTAGTAGGTTTCCCCGTGAGTTGTCTACACTTTCAAATTCCGCAGGCGCTGTTTCGTGATCGCAATCGCATCGGCACGTGGATTGACTACTGGCGCGCTGTTTGTCGTGACGTGTTGTGTATCCGTCCAACAGCTCGTCCCGGCCCAAACAAAGAAGTCATCCGGATCGATCCCGGCCTGACGCGGAACGCTGCGCAGGGTTCCGGCGGCTACCTCGAGGTGTTTCGAGACGGTCGCGGTTCTTAGTCCTTCCGGCGTTTCACGCGCGAATTTCACGTGGCTGACCACTTGACTGGTTTGCCGGAATCCTGCTGCTTCGAGCCGGCGAAATATGGGGCGAAATATGGGACAGCCACCTATTTTTTACCTATTCCTACCCACTGGACGGTGAAGATCAGCCATAACGAACGACGAACGACGTTTCTTCAAAGACAACGTCGCCCCGAATAGAGAATCCGCGGGCTCCGAGCAATGCGGTCCCCGCGGGCAATGGCAAAAAAGGGGAATTGTTGATGACGAGGAAGAACACCGCCGCAAAGACAAATGCGCCTTCGGCGTCGATGTTCGCATCGCCGTGAACGCGGGTCTGCACGCGGGCGCGTAGTACCCGACCGTCGGCGAATGCGGTTGAATGGGTCGCTGGTGTTGCCAGATCGCCTATCGATTCTTCCCTTTGCCGTACCAGCGTTCGGCGATTCGGTCGAGTTCTAGCATCACGCCGTCCAACTCTAGGACCTTCTTCGTGATCGCGTAGGTCACCTGCGGCGGGACTGTGGGCTTGTAGTCGCGCGTGAGCCAGCCCTCGGATTCGAGCATTCGAAGGCGCTCGGTCAAGGTCTTGGTTGAGATGGCCCCGAGGCGCCGCTTGAGTTCGCCGAATCGCATTGGCCCCTTCGTGTGCAGACGGTGCAGCAGGAGCATCGTCCACGGGCTGGACAGGATTCCTAGGAGCTTGGCGAGGGGCTGATGGGAGTTATCGGAATCGGCGTGTTTGCCGCGGGGCATGGCTACCTCCGGTGAAGTTACTTCATTATTGGAACCTACTTTACAAAAGAAAGTATCCTGTTGTAAAGTCTCGTTAGGCAGGGCGCAGCGCCCGACACAAAGGAGACTATCATGCAACTCGAAATGCCGAAACCGATCGCCGCGTACTTCGCGGCAGATGAGAAGAACGGAGAGGCCGTCGCGCGGTGTTTCACGGAAAACGCGACCGTAAAAGACGAAGGCCACACCTACGAGGGCAGAAGCGCAATCGAGCAGTGGAAGGACGCCGCCTCGGCCAAGTTTCAATACACGTGCGAACCTTTCGCGTGCGGCCGCGAAAACGGACAAGTGATCGTCACGAGCCGGCTCACCGGAAACTTTCCGGGCAGCCCGGCCGATCTTCGGTTCATCTTCAAAATTGAAGGCGCGGAGATCGCGTCACTGGAAGTTGCTCCGTGACATGAAGAACCCGCGGGGACTGCGTGACGCGGTCCTCGCGGGCAGCTATCAAATGCGGATGCGACTAGAAGCTAATCCCAAAACTTCTTTTTCGGTCATTCTGAGCGCGAGCGAAGAATCTCGTCGCGCCATTTACCGCGGTCATCCTGGGTCGGAGATTCTTCGCTCGCGCTCAGAATGACAGGCTCTTGGGTTTTAGGATAGCTTCTAGTTGATGACGAGGACGAACACCTCCGCGATGATGAGTGCGGCTGGGGCGTAGTTGCGGTTTGTGTCGTAGGCGTACACGGCGTAGTAGTAGTCGTTGTTGTTCGAGACGGTGTTGTCGACGAATTGCGAGGCGAAGTCGTCGAAGACCGTGGTGCCGTCGTCGGGGGAGGTTGGAAAGCTGCCGAGCTTTCGCTGAATCCGCACGCCCAAGAGATCGACGTCTTCCGGATTGGTCCATTCTAGTGTGGCTTGAACAATCTGGTTGTCTGGGACCATCACCGACAAGTTCCGCACGCTGCCTGGCCCTGTGGTGTCGCCGGTCACGGTGGTTTCCAGGTACGCGGAAACGGCGTTTTCGAGGCTTGCGGCGATGAACACCGGGGCGCCCTGTTGCGGGTTGCCCACGAGTTCAAACTCGGCCTCGCCACCCACCACGGTGCCGCGTCCCAGCGGTAGCAGCCTCAGATTGGGATCGAGTTGGTAGGCCGTCAGCATGGCGCCCTCCGTCCCGTATTCCGCGAGCAGGATGCTGTTGGCGAAGCTCACGGTGACAACTTGGTCGAGGAAGAACGAATTGGGATTCGTCGTCCAGATTTCGAGCGTGGGGTCGCCGAGGGCATGCCACATTTTGAATTCGTCGCCCACGTCGCTCCAGGTGATGTTCGTGCCCGACAGGCCGCCTTGGGAGAAGAGATAGAGTTTGCCGTGATTCAAAATGTCGCCGAGGCGGCGCTTGGCTGTGCCGGTGCCGAATTCGGGCAGGGCCGTCGGCCAAATCGCGTCGAAGAATCCGCGGGTCAAGGCCGAGTTCGCCCAGGTGGGGCTGTTTCGTGTGTCGCCGAGGATACCGATCGCGCCGCCGTTCGGATTGGTGAGCAGGCGTTCGGAGAAATACGGGATGCCCGCGGACGTGCCGATTGCGCCGCCGGCCGTTTCCTGATCGAATAGGCCGCTCGCGCAGTTCACGCTAAACACGACGGGCAATAAATTTCCGTTGGTGAGCGAATCGGCATTGGCCCAATCGAAGGGCGGATTCCCCCAGCCGCCGGGCCAGCCGTGGTCGCGATGGAGCACGAGGAAGCGGCCCGCGTTCCACGCCGCGCTGATCTCCGCGGCGCCGTTGCTCCAAGCGAATCCGCTGCCCGGACCCAGTTCCGCCGGCAACGCCGTGCCGTCGTGGTAGCGCCGCGGGGTCG
>JBGTJY010000805.1:0-6683 GCA_041744855.1 Candidatus Hydrogenedentales bacterium | reverse complement strand
CTACGTCGGTCTCAATGCCGGTTTGAGGGCTCGCGTGCCTGCCCTGCCGACCACCCTCTTCGGCGGCGAAACGATCGAGACGCTGAGTGCGGAATTGCGCGTCAAGAATGGCCTCGTGGGAATGTCCGGGAATAGCGAAATCGGCGAACCCAACGTTACCGGAAATACGTACAAGGAAACCATGGATGGCGTATACGTGACGGACGGATGGACGGGCACGCAGATTGATGCCGACGGCAATCCGACGAGGGTACAAAGCGACAACGGTTATAGCGAAAGCTACGACCTCAAAAACGCGTTTGAGTTTCCGACCTATGACAACGATCAGGGCCGGGATCATCTGGCTTATTACCTGGAGACCGACGCGAATCCGGCGGTAGGTTTCCAACAAGTGCACACGGGTAACATCGCCATTGTCGCTAACAGGAATTACTATTGGAACGCGACAACAGGTGTCGAATCCTCAAACCAGTCGATCGGTTCCGGAACCATGCCGACCGCGGCATCGCTCGATCCGAACCAGTATTACATCTGGTTCGATGCCGCGACGAACAAAATGCTCATCAACGGCCGAATCGCGGTCGACGGAAACCTCACGGTGAACCGAGGCGGCGGCAGCGACAAGACAATCAACTACACCGGCAAAGGCTCGATACTCACCTACGACGCGGACAATTCCGGCAACGGCGGTGATGTGACCGTCGAAACGGACCTGCTAACCGTAAACGCCAACGGTACGACGGCCGGCAGTTTCCCGGGTAACAATGCAATCGGCCTGATGGCACAAGACGACATGTTTCTCGGTATTAATTCGCAATTGAGCCTCATGGGCGGATTCTATGCACAGGATGTAGTCACCCTGAATAAACAATCGACCATTATGGGGACGATTGTCGGGAAGTCGTTCAACATGGGCGGTCAAGTGCCGGATATATATCAGGTTCCGGAACTCGTTAACGCGTGGAATGCCGATATGCGCATCATCGGCGACCAAGAGGCGCGGTTCTACCGGCCGCTAAGCTGGCGGGAATTGGGAGTCCTCTAGTCCAAACCCGGCCGCTGCCCCCTTTAACGATTGAATTGCCGAGATATTATTACTAGCTATCCCAAAACCCAAGAGCCCGTCATTCTGAGCGCGAGCGAAGAATCTCCGCCCCAGGATAGCCGCAGTAAATGGCGCGACGAGATTCTTCGCTCGCGCTCAGAATGACCGAAAATGAAGTTTTGGGATAGCCTTTAGATGAATTTTGAACGACGTGGCCTGTATTGCAGGCTCCGTCGTCTTCCATGACAAATGAATACGGGGATCGGGCCTGGGAACGCGGTTTCGCCCCAGACCATGGTGCGACGCGAGGGGGATTGGAAGATGAATTCGAAAAAGTTCTGGCTGGGAGCCGTCAAGGAGAATTGGTATCTATTCGTTGTTCTCGCCGGTTTACCGTTCGTTGCCATAGCGATCGGGGGGAGGGCGGCTGACGATTCCACCGATGCCAGTAGCGGCAGCGCCGAGGCCGCCGTAGTTCACGGCAAAGGAGACGAAACTCCTACAACGCCGCGGTCGGCGTCTCCGTTCAAGGCGCCGCAGACTTCCGACGAGAAAGCGCGCAGCTCGATTGCCCGGTATGAGCGGCAAAACAAGCAGAATCCCGAAGGCGATGGCGTGGCGCTGAACCTGATGCGAATGGGCAACTTGTATTACGCTACGCTGCACGAATACGAAGCTGCGATTCAAAAGTACGAACTATTGATCAATCGGTTTCCGGACTTTGACCGGATCAAGGATGTTTACCCCGCCCTCGCCGAGTGTTACGGCAGGACTGGCCAAACGGTGTTGCAGAGCGAAACCTATCGACGTATGCTCAAGGAATTTCCCGAAAATTCCGAGCATCACAAATTCGCCGCGGACCGGCTAAAGCCCACGATTTGAACCGGACTCCACGAGCGGCGTCAAGCCCGCACTACCTAACGTAACTTAGTGGAGCGGCGAAGCATCCGAATTCACCGATTCCCTTGCGTCGAGTCCCCGTCGCACGATACACAAGCAAAAGAACTCCCCGCCGCGGCCGTGCCGGGCGGGGAGTAGACGTTAGTGGAATACCTGGCAGTTCTAGGATTTCGTTCCGCGGACGCGCCGCGCCGCGATTCCCGCCAGGCCGACCAGCATCAAGCCGACCGTCGCCGGCTCGGGGATGTCAGGCGGCGGTGGTGGCGGAACGAACGGTTCGTTCTGGGTGCCTTTGCCGTACTGGAACCCGGTCACCACGATATCGTCGATATCGATTTCGCCGTCGAACGTGAATTTGAAGATGACGGAATTATCGATAAGCGCATTCCGCCCCGTCAGGAGTATAACCGCGTCGTCTCCGACACCGCCTTCGGAAACGATGCCATACTGAATTCCATTCGGCGATTCGGGGCCCTGAAGGTTGTCGCCATCCGGAAATACATCCGTCGCATCGAATTCGCCGATAGCGACAGAACTAATTCCGTTGGTCGCGCCTCCAAAATTGGTCCCATCTAGGTCGCCTCGATAGGCCCACTCGCCTCCGACGCTACCCATGTCCGTACCGTCCCCGGCGCGAGGAAACAGGACTGAGCTTCCGTCTGCCAATACGGCGGAGACCGGAGTCAGGTCGGGATTCCCGCTTATGTTGAAGAACACACCGGTCAAGACATCGGCGGTAATGAGTGTTTCATCCGCCGAAGTATTGGTCAGTTGCACCGTCAACATATTTCCCATGATGCAGAAAATCGCTTCAGCAGCCAGGTCGCTGCTCCCATCGCCCGGCCCCGACGCCGTCACCGTAAGCTGATCGGCGGAAGCCGGGATCGCAACCGCAAGTACTGCTGCGGATGCGAGCCCCACAATTACCCTGTTGACTCTCATAATTTCCTTATCTCCCTTGGGTTGACCACACACCTACACCATTGCACCTCTACGTCGCGTTGGTCGCAGACATTCAACACCCCAAACGCGATGGAGCGATGGTGGACTGAAAAGCAAGCCGCGAGCCGAAAATGGTCGTTTTACGTCTAGGCAGAATGGGGATTATTCGTATGCGTATAAGTCTTTCCGCGAAAAGCCCTTAACGCCTAGGCCCCCTCATTGTCTGGGTGGCCGCGTCGCGTCCATGAGTTGGTCCATCTCTGGTTGGGTCTATTTTTCCCACGATATTCGTTACGAAAATTCCTCCGTGTGAATCCAGTGTGTAAGGAATCATCCACTGCGATGTCGCGCGCGCGACGCAAGCGAGTCGCCCCATACGATTCCTGGCACCACAAAAGTACTCCCCGTCGCGGCAAGCGCCGGGGCGGGGAGTAGAGGTTTGTTATGGTCGTGGTAGTTCTAGGCTTTGGATCCGCGTACGCACCGCGCCGCGATTCCCGCCAGGCCGACCAACATCCAGCCGTCGGTCGCTAGTTCCGGAAGTCAGGCGGCAGGGGCGTGAGGATAGCAAGTCTGGTGCCGCGCATTCCCGCGTAATCGCGGTACCGCCTCGCATACCGTGCGCGCAAGATACGCCTCCGTGCACGCCGTTGTCGCCCCCCCAAAAATAAAAAATCCTCGCTCGGATTACCCGAGCGAGGATTCAGGCATTGTGATTTAGATTTAGATCAGAGGTTTGCGAGAGCGACGCGCCGCTACACCGGCGAGGCCCATGAGCAGCAGGCTGATCGTTGCCGGCTCGGGGATGATTTCCTGCTCGATTTCGAGAAGCGCCCATTCTTCAAAACCGTCAGAGGTGCCATAGTCACCATCCGGTACGTCAGCCGACCCGGTCACTTCGCCCTGCAGTCCGAATGCCGAGAACAAGGTCACGACCTCGTCATCGCCGAAGCCATCAAAGAGGGAATCTTCGACAAACAACAGCATGTCGCCGGATCCGCTCCCAGAATTCAACGAATAATCCAGCGCCACCCAATTGTCCATCCCTGCATCCATTTGATAGATGAGGCTGCCGTCGTGATCGAGGATTCCGCCGGTGAACGTATCGACATCCGAATTCGCGGTTCCGCCGACGAAGATTTGCACTTCATCGAGCGAGATAAACTCGTTGCCGGGAGTGCCGCCGCTGTTTTCGTTCAAATCGAGCAGAAATACCCGATAAACCGTGCCGGCTATGGTGAAGGTCGGGATATCGCCAACGAATATCGAATGGTTGAAATTGTCGGAAGCGCCATTGTCGAGCGTGTTGTTCTCGGTTGTGTTGTATGCGCTCGAATCGGTATCGTTCCCGCGCGTCGCGATTTGTACGAAGGAGTCGATGGTGCCCGTTCCCGTCGATTGCGGATCGATCTGCTCGTAGATCGCGCCATTGATCGTCCCTGACGCGCCTTCGCTCGTCAGATCGAGGATGATCGTCGCGCTCGCGAGCGGCGCTGCCAAGAGGCCAACACACCCCGCGAGCAGCCCTTTCATTGCCAACTTCATAGTCATAATACTGCACCTTCCCTCGTTGTCTCCTCCGCAAGAGTACGGAGAAGTCCATGTGTTAAACTCGGCCAAAGGCCGAACTGACCGCAAGACTCAAGTCCCGCAGAAACCGCAGTTTTCACCCTTCACGGTGTGCGAATGTAGGTTCAATGCTTGTCACCGGCGTTCGCACGAGTCGTGATTTCGTTAAGGTTTTAACGCAACTCACGTGCCGATGTGAAAAAGTAATAATTATAGGGGTTCGGGGGAATGTTTACCGTAATCGCAAATTGGCGGCCTCGATCGTTTTAAATCTATATTTATTAATCACTTGCTGTATCTGTGCGCGGAAAGACAAATAAAATTTCATATTATTCTCCGTTAAGTTCTGGTAATAATTCGTTAAAGAATATGTCAACGGTGACCAATTGTTTCATGCGCGGCGAACTTTAGAACACAGGGCGATCATTCGAAAATGTAGCCTCCGACGCGACGGTATGGGGGGCTCCGCGACCTCCTTGTAGGCGAGCGAGCCGGGCGAAAAAGGGTAGCAGCGCTATTCCTCGCCGTCCCCACTGAATGGATCTGCGCGCCCGAAATGGACACACGAGATGCGAACTCGGCGCCTTCCCCCCGAGAGCCCGGACCACGCGCCCAATCGGCGGCGCCATCTGCTCTTGGGATTCAATCAAGCGGCACATCAAATCGGCGTACGGTGTAAGGAGCGGACCAAACCCGTAACGCAATTGCAGCATCCCGACAATATAGAGGTGCTTGTAATCGGGATGCGTCCCGCCGGCATAAAGCTGGGGCGCGGCGTCCTTCACCGGCACGAGTCCCTCGGGCAGGAATGGGAAGCTGACGTGGAAGCCCGTGGCGCAAACCACGAGGTCGAATCGTTCGCGGGCCCCGTCGACGAACTCAATCATGTCGCCTTCGAGTTGAGCTACCGCCGGATGAACCGCGATCGCACCGTGCTTGAAGTAATGCAGCACCTCGGTGTTGATCGTCGGGTGGGTCTCGAAGATGCGATGGTCCGGACGTTGGAGACCGTAGTCCTCGTAGCGCCCCACGACGATGCGCAGCAGTAGCCGCAGCATTGCGCGCTGGAGCCACAGTGGCATCCACGGGCGCAACAGTTCCACCGTGGGCACGCCGAAGATCGTCTTGGGCATGAACCAGTGTCCGCGCCGCATCGACCAGTGACACGATGACGCGACGCGGGCGGCTTCGGCTGCGAGGTCGCAGGCGGAGTTCCCCGCCCCGATCACCAGCACGCGTTTTCCGCGGAGCTGCTCGGGCGATTTGTAGTGCTTCGAATGGATCCATTCGCCCGTGAACGCGCCGGGGTATTCCGGATATTTGCAGTCCCAATGATGGCCATTCGCGACGATTACGCCCTTGTAGGTGCGCGTATCGCCGGATGCGAACGTGACGTTCCAAAGTTCGTCCTCGCGCGGCGCGGCCCAGATGACCTTCGTGTTGAACGCGATGCGATCGCGGAGGCCGAATTCATCCGCGTAGCTGCGAAGGTACTCGAGCATCTGCTGGGCACTCGGAAAGTCCGGATACGACGCCGGCATCGGGAAGTCGGCGAATTCGGTCGTCCTTTTCGAGGAGATGATGTGCGCGGTGTCGTAGACGCCGTGATACCAATTGCCGCCGACGTCGTCGTCCGCGTCGACCTGCGCGTAGGGGATGCCGTGCCCGCCCAGCGCCTTTGCAAACGCGAGACCAACCGGGCCAGCGCCGATCACGAGCATTTGGGTTTCGGATGGGATCATGCCGGACAGGATAGCACCGGGCGACGCCCGGCCGGGGCCTACCGCGGCGCCATCCGGATCGCGCCGTCGAGCCGAATCGTCTCGCCGTTGAGCATTTGGTTCTCGACGATGTGGCGCGCGAGCAATGCGAATTCGCGCGGAGTTCCTAGGCGTGGCGGAAACGGGACCTGCCTGCCGAGGGAGGCCTTCACGTCCTCGGGTAAGCGCGCCAGGAGCGGCGTGTCGAACAACCCCGGCGCGATGGTGACGACGCGAATGCCGTGCTGCGCCAGTTCGCGCGCGATGGGGAGCGTCATCCCCACGATGGCGCCTTTGGACGCCGAGTAGGCCGCCTGACCGATCTGCCCATCGAAGGCCGCGACGGAAGCCGTGTTCACGAACACGCCGCGCTCTCCGGTTTCGTCGGGATCGAATTTCAACATGGCGACCGACGCTAGACGAATGATGTTGAACGTGCCAATGAGATTGATGTCGACGATGCGCTT
>JBGTJY010000804.1:0-2851 GCA_041744855.1 Candidatus Hydrogenedentales bacterium | reverse complement strand
GCGGACCACTACGGGTTCTCCGTCTTCTGGATCCGCATGCTCTTTATCGTCGGTGCCTTCTTTACAACCTTTTGGCCTGCAGTAGGCGTCTATATCGTCGCAGCCTTCATCATGAAGCTCGAACCGGTGTTGCCGCTCGAGACCGAAGAAGACGAGGAGTTCTACCACTCCTACGCGGCTTCGCGATCGATGGCGCTCCACCGGCTCAAGCGCACCTTCGACAACCTCGAGCGTCGCCTTCAGCGCCTCGAAGGCACCGTAACCGCGCGCGAGTACGACTGGGAAGAACGGCTACACAATAGCTGACCGCTTAAGTCCCCCTTAGAAGGGGGATTAGGGGGATGTCAGCAGCACCAAGGCGAACGACACGAGAGGGAAACTGGGCGATGAACAAGGCAAAAAATGTACGGCGATTCGGGATTGCCCCGGTGACCACCGCGTTGTTGGTCTTCTGTGGCATGGCTGCGGTGAATGCCGTGAAGCCCGACGACATGATCGCCACGGACGGCAAGATCGAAATCATCGACGGGAAACACATCCAGGAAATCACGCGCCAATTCCCATTCGAAGCCGGACGATCTTTCAAATTATCAAACTCGAACGGCCAGATCACTGTCAGCGGTTGGGACAAAAATGAAGTCCTCATCACCGCCGAAAAACGCCTCGAACGGCGCGTCGGCGGCGTCGGTTGGGTCATGAACAAACTCAACATCGATTTCAAGACTGCCAACGACGTGGACGAACACTTCGACAAAGTCGCCGTCGAAGTGAACGCCACCGACGAAGGCGTCGAAGTCGACACCGTGCGCCCCAAAGGGATCGGCAACATCAACGTCAACGTCTTCTATGACGTGAAAGTACCCCACAACACCAACGTCGCGCTCAAGACCTCGAATGGCCGAATCGACATCAGTGCGCTCGAAGGCACGATATCGCTCGACTCCTCGAACGGGAAAGTAGTC
The DNA here is from genome assembly GCA_041744855.1 of Candidatus Hydrogenedentales bacterium. Lineage (GTDB taxonomy): Bacteria > Hydrogenedentota > Hydrogenedentia > Hydrogenedentales > JBGTJY01. The sequence goes on along the minus strand of JBGTJY010000804.1, from coordinate 1,889 downwards.
GCGAACGACATCGAAGGTTCCACCGAAGCCCGCACGAGCAACGGCTCGGTCGAACTGGTAAACGTGAGCGGCTCGGTCAATGCCCGCACCTCCAACGGCAGCATCGCCATCGAGCACCCCGAAGCCCTCGCCGCGGACGAATCGATCACCTGCGAAACCTCGAACGGCTCCGTGCGAATCAACCTCCCGGCGGACAGCGCGTTCGACATCGACGCGCGGACCTCAAACGGCGGCGTCCGGACGGCCTTCGACGTCGATCGCACCGACAACAGCACAAGCAAGCGCCGGCTAAGCGGACAAGTGGGAGACGGCGGCGCGCTCGTAAAGCTCACGACCTCGAACGGTTCGATTTCGGTCGACGCGCTCTGAACGGAATACAGGAAGCGACCGCAATGGCAGCCAACACCGCAGTGGCCGTAAAATCACGGAAACCGTCCCTGCTGGGACGGTCGCCGTCCCTACTCGGCCGGTTCCTGCGCACGATGGTGCTCTGGCCGTTCAAGATGCTCTGGCGCTTCGCGTCCCGCGTCGAGAAGCGAACCGGCATAGTCGTCACGCTGGTCCTTGGCGCAACGCTCGTCATCGTCGGCTGGTGGTTGATCGGGACGTTTCTGGGCTTGCCCTTGGGCCTGCTCATGGTTCTGACGGGCGGCGCACTCCTCCTGCGATCGCTTTACTAAGCGCGCACCCGCAACAGTTTTTTTCCAGGTCACGGTACATGCCCCACGTGACCGTTGAGGGCAGACGTCATGATCCGTGGCGTCTGCCCTCGTTCATTTCTCTGTCCACCGATTGCACAGATTTTCACAGATATTTTTTTATCTGTGCCCGTCTGTGTAATCTGTGGACATGATCGCAAATCCCCCGATGACCGGCCTCAAGGTCTACGAATTCGGCAGTAACATCGCCGGCCCCTACGTCGCCTGGGTCCTCGCCGAACTCGGCGCCGACGTGATCAAAGTCGAGCGCCCCGAAGGTGACGACGCACGCGATTGGGGCCCGCCGTTCTGGAACGGCGCCGCCGCGGTGTTTCAGGCCGTGAACCGGAAAAAGCGATCCGTTGTTGTCGACTTCAACGACGAAGCCGCCGTAGCGCGCCTCAAAGAACGCATCCGCGACGACGCCGACGTCGTGGTCCAAAACCTGCGCGCCGGCGTGATCGATCGATTCGCCCTCGGCGCGAAAGATCTCATGGACGAAAATCCGCGCCTGATCTACTGCAACCTGCACGCATACGGCGCGAACGGCCCGATGAAAGACAGCCCCGGCTACGACGCCCTACTCCAAGCCTTCGGCGGCATCGTCAGCGTCACCGGCGAAGACGCGGATCACCCCGTCCGCGCCGGCGTATCGATCATCGACATGGGCACCGCCATGTGGGGCGTCATCGGAATTCTCGCCGCGCTCCATCGGCGCAACGAAACGGGCCTCGGCGGCCTGGTCGATACTTCGCTGTTCGAGACCGCGCTGGGCTGGATGACGTGGCACGCGACTTCCTACCAAGCGAGCGGCACGTTGCCCACGCCGCAGGGGACAGGCGCGCGCGGTATCGCCCCCTACGAAGCCTTCACCTGCGCCGACGGACGCCTCGTCATCGCCGGATCGAACGACCGCCTTTTCGCGAAGCTCGCCGAAGCGCTCGGCCACCCGGAGTGGGCGCGTGACGAGCGCTTCATAGGAAATCCCAAGCGCGTCGAAAACCGTGCGGCCATCATCGCAATGATCAACGCCATCACCTCGACCCAGCCCTGCGCCTACTGGCAAGAGCGCCTCGACAAAGTAGGCGTCCCGAATTCCCCGATCCACAACTTGGACCAAGCGCTGAATCATCCGCAAACAATCGCGCTGGGAATCGTCCAACCCACGCACGACCCCGCGATGAAACTAAT
>JBGTJY010000803.1:0-1865 GCA_041744855.1 Candidatus Hydrogenedentales bacterium | reverse complement strand
CTAAGGCATAGAACCGCTAATACTCACCCGACGCGTAAGCGAGGCCGAATCCGCCCAGTCCTCGCTGACGCTTCGGGTTACTGTGTTAGCGAGCTTTCGCGTTCCGATCAGAAGTCGATCACGGCCAGACTCTTAGCCGTGGGCAGCACGAAGATTTTGCCGTCCCCCATCCGCCCCGTGCGGGCGACCTCGACGATCTTGCGGACGATCTCTTCGACGCGGGCGTCGTCCGCCCAGAGCGTGATCTCGACCTTAGGAAGAAACGCCAGCGAATACTCGCTCTCGGCGTATTGGTCGAGGTAACTCTTCTGCCGGCCGTACCCTTTCACTTCGCGCACGCTGCACGCTTCCAGCGGCGCACGGCGCAACGCGTCGAGCACTTTCTCGGCGAGGTACGGCTTCACGAGGGCGAGGATTTGCTTCAATGCGGAATGCCGATTGAGGAAAGTGGAAGGAGCCCGCTAGCTGAAAAAGTTCTCCCCATACAGGTTCAAACTCGGAGTATTCTCCACCGTCATATCCCCGTTCACTTCCGTTTGACACGCCAGCCGCATCGAGCCCTCGTTGCCGATGTAAGGGATCGACATCTTCAGCCGCGTGCGCTCCGCAAAGCCCATCGAGCTGGCGTTCTCCGCCCCCTTGGTGATCAGCACGCGGCACGAGCCGCACATCGACCAGCCGGGACAATGCAGGAGCTTGTGCGGGCCGCTGTAGACCGGGATGCCGGCCTGCATCATCTCGCGGCGGAGGTTGGCGCCGACTGGGACTTGCAGCTCTTTCTTTTCCTTGACAAATGTAATCGTGGGCATGTATCCGTCGTAGCGGTATTTGAATAAAGGATTAGCGACGCCAATGACGGACGGTCGTCACGATCAACGGTCCGCCGCCGAAATGCTCCAACGCGATCGGCGAAAACGTATCGTAGCGAAATACATCCGGCGAATCCAGCGTCCGATCTCTCGCGCTTACTGTTGGGCCTCGCGAATTGCGCTCTCCAACAGGTCGGAAACGCCCAGCGCCATGCCCGATCGTTGCAGATAGGCCCAGTCCAACCGATCATGGCGCGCCCGAAGGACTCCAAGAATGTCCGACCATTGACGGTCCGATATTCCGTCACCGAGTCGATACCACTCTAGCTTGAGCAAAACAATGTCCTCGGGCGACACCAGAAATAACTTTTGCCCGCCTAGCTCCACAAGCTCTTCCAGGCGCCGTCGATCCATGACGGCCCGCGCAAACGCGTGTTCCTTACACACAAAGAAATCGATCTTGAATCCCGACGAAAAGTGCAGCAAATTGAACGTCGTTCGATTCCGGCTGGCCTGAACCACGGCTTGCACACTCAGGTAATACTCTGGACCAAAGTGCCGTGCGAACTCCGCTTCTTTGCCGGTGAAGGGCTCAACAGTTATGTCCGCGTCGTGCGTAAATCGAGGCGCGCCATAGGTCGAGCTGGCGATTGATCCGCCAATAGCATAAGGAATCGCCATCTCGTTCAGCACGGCAACAACCGCGCGAATCACTTCAGATTGTTCGCCGGGCGAGCTCATTGCGATGCCTCTGTACCTCCTCGAACAGGGATTGCTCCAAGGTCGCCTTGAACCATGCGGTGAGTATCTCCGCGTCCGTAGCGTGCGGGTTTTCCATGCGGACGCCCGCCGCATGGAGCTGACGCGCCATCCGGTACATGTCGTCCAACAACTGCCACTTGCGGCCCGGCGTCATCTGCCGATAGATCTCAAGCTGCATTTGTTCGACCTCGGGCGAGGTATCGTTGAGTGCTCCACCTGACGACATTGAAAACGCTCCGCAGCTCTGGTGCGAAAAGGCGCATGACGCGCGACGCACTGTTCAATATACGCCCC
>JBGTJY010000802.1:0-1893 GCA_041744855.1 Candidatus Hydrogenedentales bacterium | reverse complement strand
TGGTCTGCCGTTACGTGGAGCGAAATTTCGCTTCGCGCGGATCTGGTGCTGCGGGCCGAAGACTGGCAGTACGGTTCGTTGTGACAATGGAATCAGAAACCGGCGCCGCCGCCCAAGTTGCTATCGTCCTGGCCGATTCCCCGGCCCGCGAACTGGATCGAAAGGGTGAATCAGCCACTGACGGAAAAAGAGCTCGCGGCGTTAGCTGCGGAATAACTTTTACCGCGGAGGCGCCGGCTTCGCAGGCGCGCGCGGAGTGCGCAGGGGGGAGCGAGTGCGCGTTGTGGGCTTTGATCCGGGGACTGCGACTACGGGCTTCGGCGTTATTGAATCCGTGGGAAGCCGTCTGCGGCACGTGGCGCATGGGGTAGTCGAGACGCCCGCCGGGGCGCCCTTCGCCGAGCGGCTCCTACTCTTGTTCCATGGCATCGGCCAACTCCTCGATGCGCATCGTCCAACCGGGGTATCCATCGAGCGCCTGTACTTCGCGCAGAACGTCACGACGGGTCTCGCCGTCGCGCAGGCCCGGGGCGTTATCGCGCTTGCGGCGGCCCAACGCGGATTGCCCATCGGCGAATTCAGTCCGCTGCAAGTGAAGCAGACGGTCGTGGGCCACGGAGGGGCGGCGAAGCGACAAGTGCAAGAGATGATTCGCATCCTGCTCAACCTCGATGGCATTCCGCGGCCCGATGACGCGGCGGACGCGCTGGGCCTGGCGATCTGCCAAATTCACGCCGGGAAATTCGAAGCGGCGATCGGCGAGTAACGGCGGGGCCAACCCATGTTTGCATATCTGCGAGGAATCGTTGCGGCGAAGACGGTGCACGAGGTGCATCTCGATGTGAACGGCGTGGGCTACGCCATGCAGGTGCCCGATGGCGTGCATCGACGGCTGCAACTCGATCGCGAGGCGACGCTGCTTACCTATTGCCATATCCGCGAAGATTCGTTCACCATTTTCGGTTTTCTGCGCGAGGACGAGAAGCGATTGTTCATGACCTTGCTCGGTATTTCCGGAATCGGGCCGAAAGTTGCGCTGGCGATCTTGTCCGCCATGGCGCCGGGGGAATTTGGCCGAGCGATTCTCGACAACGATGTCGCCGCGTTCACCAAGATCGGGGGCGTCGGAAAGAAAACGGCGCAGCGCGTGATCATGGAAGTCCGCGCGAAGATGGGCGAGGACACAGACCTCGAGGCGATACTCGGCACGACGAAGATGGACGAAGACGCGGAGAGCGACGACGTCGTCGCCGCGCTGATGGCGATGGGCTGCAGCCACGCGGAGGCCAAACGCGCCGCGCTCAAGGCGCGCAACTCGGCTGGTCCAAAGGCGACGGACGAGGAATTGGTGAAGGCGGCGTTGCAGTCGTTGCGGCGGGTGTCGTAACTCGCGCCGGTTGAAAACCGGCGGTACCAGTCTGCTCGCGAATTTCTAACGTTCGTATGCCGGTGGCTTGCGGTATACTCGCCCTTCGTTCTTGGGCATTTTGGCATTCGGGAGTTTTTCCATGAAGCGCGTTGCGGCACTTTTGTTTCTTGTTTGCATCACGACGACCTTCGCGTTCGGTCACGTAAACGGGCGTCCCTCGGTGCACGACGTTCGCGCGGCGATCATTGAGCGTCTGAAGGCCGAACTCGGACCGGCGGCGTTGGCTGCGTTGACCGTCGATGAGCTGCTTGCGAAATTGACGCCGCAGGAAAAGACCGACCTCGGTTCGTGTCATTTGTCGTTCGACATCGATCAGCCGGCGATCGTTTCCGTGGTGCACGAGGCGCGGCTGGGCAACGATCCGTTTTGGCTTTCGGAACGCGGGTTCGCGAAGACGAACGACGCGGTGCGCGTTGGCCGGCGAGATTTCGATGTTTGGGAAAAACAATTTGACGCGGGCAACG
>JBGTJY010000801.1:0-2001 GCA_041744855.1 Candidatus Hydrogenedentales bacterium | reverse complement strand
CGGGCGGGCATTCTGGGCGCGGGGATATTGCGTGAGAAGTTGCAGCGTGACCTTGACCAAGGTGAGTTAGACTTCGAGTAACCCAACGGCCCCTTTTAGGGGCCTTCCTCATACCACCCGTTCTACGGGTGGTTGCTGATTCTTTACAGCCCGAACGCGACCAAAACGACCGCGGCAACCCCCGGGCTGAAAGGTTTTTCGTATGCCTCGTCTTGTTGATATCGCCGCGCGTCCTTCCTTCTCGTACTCAGTTTCAACGTTGAAGACGTCCCCCGCACTCGCCCGATGTGTCCGCAGCACAGCGAACACGCACTGCGGGAACTGATGCAGCGGCACGCCAAGCCATTCGCGCGATCCTTCAGGACCTGTTCGCTCGCTTCAACTTCACTGTCACCGAGTCAACGCCGCTCGATGTTGAGGTCGCCGTTGACCCGGAAATGCTCGGCAAGGTGTTCGAGGAACTGGTCACCGGGCGGCACGAGTCCGGGAGCTACTACACGCCCAAGCCGATCGTCTCGTTCATGTGCCGCGAGGCGCTCAAGGGGCACCTCGAAACGCGCTGCCCGTCGGAATCGATCGAGCGCTTTGTCGATGAACACGACGCCACCCACCTGCGCGACGGCGAAGCCGTGCTGGAAGCGCTGCGGAACGTGAAGTGCTGCGACCCCGCCTGCGGCTCGGGCGCTTATCTGCTGGGGATGATGCACGAATTGCTCGACCTGCGCGCCTGTCTCTTCGCCGCCAACCGGAAGCTCGACCCGATCAAAAACTACGAGCGCAAGCTGGAGATCATCCAGAGCAACGTGTACGGCGTCGACCTCGACCCGTTCGCCATCAACATCGCGCGCCTGCGGCTGAGCCTTGGTCGAATTTGAGGGCGAAGCCCCGCCGCCGCTGCCCAACCTCGATTTCAAGATCGAGGCCGGCGACTCCCTCGCCGCCCCGGACCCCTCCGACGCCGGACAACTCCAGCTTCAGAAGCCGCTGGTGGATGAGTTCCTCGCCCTCAAGCGCGAGTATCTCATGTCACACAGTCAACAGAAGAAGGAGCTGAAGAAACAGATCGACAGGCAGCGTGAGAAGATCAAGGCGTGGACGCACACGAGCGGCGCGCTGCCGGAGAACGCTTTCGATTGGCAGGTCGAGTTTGCGGAGGTGTTCATCGATGGCGGTTTCGACGTGGTGCTGGCAAACCCTCCGTACGGACTTCTGAACAAGCGTCAAAACCAACAGATGGGCCATGTCATGAGCGAGTTGGCCATCGAACGGATCAAGTCCAGCTCAGAGTTCATGCCCATCGTGCGAGGGATGATAAACGTCTGCGCATTGTTCATTCGTCGAAGCCTGTCCCTGATTCGACGTGACGGCCTGATGGTCGAAATCTTCCCGTTGAGTTTTGCGTGTGATTGGTCATTTGCACCATTGCGGCGACACGTGCTGGAAAACCACCGCCTGCGGCGGTTGGAAGCGTTTCCGGAGCGAGATAATTCCAGCCATCGCGTATTTGCGAGCGCGAAGATGTCGGTGGCGATCGCAGTAGTTCAACGATCATCGCCGAACTCTGCACTTCCGTTTACGCTCCGGATTAGTTGGGGGCCGGCAGTCGACGACCTGACTGATGCGGTGACCCTCACACCCGGGGACGTGCGGCTGCTGGATTCCAACTATGCCATCCCGCTCGTGGGCTCGGCGGAACTTGAGTTGCTTCGACAAGTCTACCGGCAACCCGTACGCCTGTCGGAGATTGCCCGCTGCGGCACCGGGGAGGTCGATCTCACGCTTTCCCGAAAGTACATCACCGGTGACCGTCGCGATGCCACTTTGTACAAGGGCGCGATCATCGACCGCTATCGCATTCGTGAGTCAATGAGCCAAGGCGAGATCGAATTCTTGAACAAGAAGTCATTCCTCGCAGCCAAGGGAAAAAGCGCGAAGTCGGCGGCGTGGCATCACCAGCACGAGCGCATCGTGTTGCAGGGCATTACTGGTGTCAATGAACGC
>JBGTJY010000800.1:0-1537 GCA_041744855.1 Candidatus Hydrogenedentales bacterium | reverse complement strand
GTATGGCGCGGTGTTCGCGGCGCCGCGGGTCGATCATCTGGCAGACAGCGGCCTCCACCCCAGCATTCGTCTCGTCGTCGATCCGTCGCAAGCGTCGGACCAGATTCGCGCGGTGATCGGCGAATTGGCGAAACGCGATTTGCCGGCTTGGATCGTCACGGCGTTTTTGCCGTATGAGTTTTCCGTTATCGTCGAATCCGCGCGCGATTCGGATGAGATCGGGCTGGATGTGTTGCTGAACGAACGGCGGCTCGGTCCCTTCATCGCATCCCAAATCAACGCGGCGGATGTGATTGGCCGTTTCTCAAAGATCGCGTGGGACAAGAAGGTGCAATTCGCGGAGCGCGGCCGCATTACGCTGCATGGCCATGTGCCGGTCGAGGCGGAGGCGAAGGAGGAGGCGTATTTCCGTTGGAGCCGGACGTTGTCGCCCGCGCCTTTGCCGCTCGAGGGCGGGCACTTCATTGAGTTGGTGGCGGACAATCGGGAAGGCGGGGCATGGCTGGCTGGCGCTTCGTTGATGGCGGCGTATGATTACAACCTGGATGAGGACGCGAAGGAAGTTGCCGACGGCGTGTCGCTGGCGAGTTTCCAATTCGTGACGGAGATTCGCGCGGTGGTGGATCTCGTCGGCGAGAACGCGGCGCGATTCCGCATGGGCATGGAAGTGATCGAGGAACATCGGCACAAGCTGGCGGTGATCAACGTTAAGGTGTTCCTGGACGATATATTCGAGCGGATGACGACGAATTTTCAGGAGAAGCACCAGATTCAATTTGTTGGGGAGAGCCGTTGGGAAGAGAACGTGTTGGTGTATGAGTATGAGCTGGGGGATCTGCGGCAGACGCTCGAGCTGATCGCGACGGGGCAATTATTCCAGGGGGATGAGCCTGCGGCGGCCCGACGCAAAGCGCGTGAGAACCGGTCAGTCCCAACATCCCCCTAAATCCCCCTTCGAAGGGGGACTTTTTCGCTACATTTCGCGGCGGCCGTCGAGGGCGTGGCTTAGCGTCAAGTCGTCTGCGAATTCCAGACCGCCGCCCATGGGTACGCCGTGGGCGATGCGGGTTACTCGCACGCCGCGCTTGCCGAGTTCGCGCGATAGATAGAGCGCAGTTGCTTCGCCTTCTGCTGTGGCGTTCGTCGCGACGATGACCTCGCGAACGTTTCCGGTTGCCACGCGTTCGAATAGCCGCTCGACGCGCAGCTCGTTCGGGCCGATGCCTTCGATCGGATTCAGGACGCCGTGCAGCACGTGATAGAGACCGCGATACGCGCCGCCTTTTTCGATCGCCATCGCGCCGGCGGGCCGTTCGACGACGCAGAGCGTCGACGCATCGCGGCGCGCATCGGAGCAGATCGAGCAGGGGTCGACTTCGGTGAGATTGCAGCACTCCGAGCAGAGGCGGACGCGATCCTTCGCCACGCGAATCGCCGTGCTCAATTCCGCTGCGTCGTCCGATGGTGCGCTGAGCAGGTAGTACGCGAAGCGCTCGGCGGACCGTTTGCCGACGCCAGGCAATCGGCGAAATGCTTC
>JBGTJY010000799.1:0-3492 GCA_041744855.1 Candidatus Hydrogenedentales bacterium | reverse complement strand
TGGGGCGTGCCGATCCCCGTGTTGTACTGCGATTCGTGCAACGAGGCCTACGCGACGCCAGAATTGTTCGCGCGCGTCGAGCAAATGGCGATGTCCGCGGACGACGGCATCGACCGTTGGTTCGATCGCAGCGCGGGCGAGATTGCGCCGCCGAACGCCGCCTGTGCGAAATGCGGCGGACAAAAATTCCGCAAAGAGACGGACATCCTCGACGTGTGGTTCGATTCGGGCGTGAGCAATCGCGCCGTGTTGGAAAAGCGCCCAATCCTGAAGTGGCCCGCAGATGTGTATCTCGAGGGAAGCGATCAACACCGCGGCTGGTTCCAGTCGTCGTTGTTGCCGGCAGTTGCCTTGAAGGGCGCCGCGCCCTACCTCGCCGTGGTCACGCATGGATACGTCGTCGACGGCGAGGGACGGAAACTCTCCAAAAAGCTCGGAAATTTCAGGGAATTGCCGGATATGATCGCACGCTACGGCGCTGATGTAATCCGGCTGTGGGTATCGAGCGAGAATTATCGGCTCGATATCCGTTTGTCGGACGAAATCCTGACGCGCATGCAGGACGCGTACAAGAAACTGCGCAATACGTTCCGATTCGCGCTCGGCAATCTCAGCGATTTCGACGCGGCCGGAGCGGTCGCCTATGACGACTTGGAAGAGGTCGACCGTTGGGCGTTGCACAAGTTCGACGAGCTGCGCGAACACGTGACGCGGGCCTACGAGCACTACGACTTCCACCTCGTGTTTCACGCGCTGTCGAATTTCTGCACGATCGAGCTGAGCTCGTTTTACTTCGACGTGCTTAAGGATCGCCTCTACACGTTCGCAGCGGATTCCGTCGAACGCCGTGCTGGTCAGACCGCGCTCGGCGAAATCGCAACCGGCCTGTTGCAACTCATCGCGCCGGTTCTGCCGCACACCGCTGACGAGGCGTGGAGCTACTTGCCGGAGCATCTGCGTTCCGCGGAAAGCGTATTTTTAACGGCATTTCCCCCGGCCCGGCAGGAATATCGCCTATCGGGGTCGGCGTTAGAGAATTGGAACAAGCTACTTAAAATGCGCGGCGTCGTTTCCAAGGAACTGGAAGAGGCGCGGCGCGCGAAAGTAATCGGCGCTTCGCTCGAGGCGCGGGTGGAAATTACGCCCGCGAACGAGGCGACGCGCGCGCTGCTGAATGACTACGCCGGGCATTTACCGTCCGTGTTCATTGTTTCCGAGTGCACTGTTGTATCCGAGAGTAGTAGCGAGCCGGTCGCGGCCCCTTCGGAAGGAATCGCGGAGGGCATTGCAGTCCGGGTGGAACGCGCGCGCGGCGAGAAATGCGTGCGGTGCTGGAATTACCGCTCAACGGTTGGCACAATCGCGGGCCATCCTCAAATTTGTGATCGATGCGCCGAGCAATTAGAGAAACCCAAGTAGTTGAGAAACCCAAGTAGTTGAGAAACCCAAGTAGTTGAGAAACACAAGTAGTTGAGAAACCCAAGTAGTTGAGAAATCCAAGTAGTTGGGAGTCAGTCAATCATGACCAAGCGCGACATGAAGAAATTCGAGAAGTTGCTACTCGCCGAGCAGGATCACCTAGCGCAGGGGATTCGCACCATCGAAGCAAACACGATGGAAAACACAATGCGCGAAGGCGGCGGCGACCTGACGAGTTTCGCCGAAGCCGGCACGGATACGAATGAGCGTGACACGGCCTTGCGCGTTGCGAGCGACGAGTCCGAGTGGTTGCGCGACGTGGCGGACGCCCTGAAACGAATTCAGGCCGGCGCCTACGGCGATTGCGAGATGTGCGAGAAGGAAATCCCGCGGAGACGCCTCGAGGTCTACCCGTCGGCGCGGTATTGCGTCGAGTGCAAATCCAAGATCGAAAAAGAGAAACATTACTGAGACGAGGCTTTCCACGGATTGCACAGATTCGCACAGATGGAAAATTGAGGATCAGACGGCTTGAGCATGAGTGAGGCGGCAGGAAAACTCGAAGAAGCAGCGCAAGGCACCGAGACTGCGGCGAACCGCAAGCAGCAGTTTCTTTGGATTTTTGGAGCGATTGCGATAGTCTTGATTGCCGATCAGGTAACTAAGGCCATCGTCATGGCGACGATCGAGGAGAACCGTCCTATCGATCGCGACGAGGTTTTTTTCCAATTCACCCACCAGCGCAACGAAGGTCTCGTGGGCGGCATGTTTCGGAATTCCGACATCATTCCGAAAGTGATGCCCGTGTTCGCGACGTTCGTTCTCTTGTATCTGTTTCGGTTTCTCGACCCTGCGGCGCGAATACAGTCGCTCGCGTACGGGATGGTATTCGGCGGCGCAATCGGTAATCTGACCGACCGAGTCCGGCTCGGAAGCGTCACCGACTTCTTGCAGTTCCACTTCTACTTCATCCCCTTTGACCTCCCCTGGAGGTTGTATCCCGCCTTCAATATTGCTGATTCCGCCATATGCGTTGGCGTAGTGACGCTCGTGCTAATGTGGAACGTCAGCCCCCAGCCCGGACGGAATGCAGCCCGTACTTCTTAAGCTCGGCCCGATCCCAATCAATTCCTATGGGTTGATGATTGGGATTGGATTCATCGTCGGCCTCACGCTCGTTCTCCGCGATGCCCGCAAGGCCGGCCTCAATGACAAGGCCATGGCCGACGCCGCCTTCTACGTGTTACCGATCGCGATTCTCGGTACGCGGCTCCTGCACATCATTATGTTCCCCGCCAACTACTCGTGGAACGACCCCATCGGTTGGATCGCGATTTGGCGGGGCGGCCTCGTATTTCAGGGCGCGTTGCCCGTGTCGATGCTCTTCCTGTGGTTCTACTTGAAGAAACGGAACGTCGACTTCTGGAAAGTGTGCGATGTGACGGCCCCCTACCTGCCGCTCGCCCACGCGTTCGGACGAATGGGATGTTTTTTGAACGGCTGTTGTTACGGTCTCCCGTCGGACATGCCGTGGGCGATACCGTTTCGCCGCATTCCATGGGATACGTCGCTCCCCGTGACCGGCAGCCTCGTATTCAGGGATCATTTGCAACGTTTCGCCGATCTTACGCCAGATTCCCATTGGTCTCATCCGGTACATCCGACGCAACTCTACGAAGCACTTGGACTGGTGGCGATGTGCCTCCTGATTCGATGGATTGGGAAGCGGTGGCATCCCTATGACGGCGTGATGGTGCCGGTCTACTTCGTGATGTACGGAACACTTCGGTTCATCGTCGAGTTTTTCCGCGGCGACCATAATCCCACGAGCCTCTTCGGGTTGTCCGACCAACAGCTATTCAGTGTCGCCTTCGCGCTGTTTGGGGTCGTCATGTATTTTGTACTCGCGCGGAGACGCCGAGGCGCGGAGAGGCTTCGCACGGGAGAGAAGGTTTCGGGGAAGAAGAAAGGGTGACTGAGAACGAGATTGGAACCGTTTGTATTGAGACTGCGATCGCTGTTCATCGGGAATTAGGGCCTGGCTTACTTGAGTCAGTTTATGAAGTGGTTTTG
>JBGTJY010000798.1:0-10034 GCA_041744855.1 Candidatus Hydrogenedentales bacterium | reverse complement strand
CGCCCGTGTCTTTGCGATAGTACGGCAGGCGTTGGGCGATCGTGTCGTCGAGGCGCAACTTCCCCTCGTTGGCAAGTTGAAGGATCAACGCGGCCGTGAATTGTTTCGTGATCGACCCAAGGCGAAATTTCGTGTCGGGCGCGTTGGGGATGCTCCATTCCTGGTTGGCGAGGCCGAAGCCTTTCTTGTAGACGACCTTGCCGAACTCCGCGACGAGTACCGATCCGTTGAGTTCGCCCGCTTCGAATGCGCCCGTAGCGATAGTGTTTAGCGCTTCGAAATCCGCGGCGAAGCAATGGGACGTGGCGAACACAATCGCCAGCACGAATACGCCCTGTAGTTTCGATTTCATTCGAGAAATCTCCGGAGTGTTTCAGGTGGGAATCAGGAAGTATAGTACGCGCTTCGCCAAAATCGAAGCTGTTCTTCTGGAGTAGCTGTCATGCATCGCCGCGTCTGGTTTGCGCTTTTGACCTCGGTTGCGTTGGTTCCGGTTTCCGCACAGGAAATCGAAAGGCTTTGGTCCGTCGACGATATCTTGCTCGCCGAGTCGGCGGGGGGATTCGCGCTGTCGCCCGACGGCGCATGGGCGGTCTACGTGAAGACCGTGATGGACAAGGAAGAAGGCAAGCGCATCTCGAATCTCGTGTTGCGGAGTCTCTCGGACGACACCGAGATCGAATTGACCCGCGGCAAGCACACGCACGGGAACGTGCAGTGGTCGCCGGATGGGCGCCTCATCGGTTTCATGAGCAACCGCGATTTGCCGAAGGACAAAGCGGGAGACGATGTGGCGAAAACGCAATTGTGGCTAATGAATGCGCGCGGGGGAGAGCCTTGGCCTTTGACGAATACCAAGCGGGAGGTGAAGGCCTACGATTGGCGCGACAAAGACACCATCGTGTTTTTGGCGCAAGAGGATCCCGCGCTTCTGGAGCAGAAAACAATCAAGGATAAAGACACGACGCGCGCAGTGGAGGACGCGGATCGCGAGCCGCCGGTGCGGATGTTTTCGATTGATGTGGACGCGGGAAAGATCGCGCGAGTGACCCAGAATGACGATTGGATGGAATCCGTCCACGTGTCGCCGGATGGTCGTTGGGCAGTCACGCGCAACGTGGTCAGTCTCAGTTATGAATTCGATGACAAGCGCCAACCCGAAACCTTTTTGACTGATCTCGATTCCGGCGAATCGCGCGAACTGTTCGATGGCGAGCGCCTGCCGCTCGCCGATGTGGCTTGGCAGACGGACAGCAAAGCATTCTATTTCACGACGCGCTACTCCGATGACCCGCGCTATCTGACCGCGGCGATCCATCGCGCTTACTACTTTGTACTGGAAGAATCCACGCCGCACCTTGTCGATCTCGATTGGGAGCGCAGTCTCGGCCCGAGTGCGATTTTCGCGGTGCCTGGCGGTTTCGCCGCGTTGCTGGCAGACGGCGTCTACTATCGCCCGGCTCGATTCGCATTCCAGGGGGATTCGTGGGAACGCTCGATGGTCTCCGGCGAACATGTGCCGAATATCACGGAGTGGACGATTGCCGAGAACGGGGAATCGGTCGTGTACAACCACTCGACCGCGAGCACGCCGACGACTTGGCACGCGGCGCGCCTGCACGGGTCGGCGCTCAGCGGCAATCGGGAGATCGTGAAACGCGCGAAAAAATACGAGGACAAGCCGATTCCGAAAACGCAGATTGTTCATTGGACGGGTGCGCGCGGCGACGTGATTGAGGGAATCGTCACGTATCCGCTCGGCTACGAAGAGGGGAAGCGCTACCCCACGACATTGTTGATTCATGGCGGGCCCGCGGGGATGGACATGGACGCGTGGGGACAGGGTTGGGGGAGTCCGAAAGTGTTGCTCGCGCAGGAAGGCATTGCGATTCTGCAAGTCAATTATCACGGCAGCGCGAACTACGGGCTCGAGTGGCTGCAATCGATCGGCGGTGGCGACTACTACGCATTGCCGCGTGCCGATCTCGAATCGGGCGTCGACTATTTGATTGAGCGCGGCATCGCGGATCCGGAACGTCTTGGGACGATGGGCTGGTCCAACGGGTCGATCTTGTCGATCGATCTCGTGGTGCACAATCCGCGCTACAAGGCAATATCGGCGGGCGCGGGCGATGTCGAGTGGATCAGCGACTGGGGCAACGTCGATTTCGGCGCGTCGTTCGACAATTACTACTTCGGCGGATCGCCTTGGGAAAACCTGCAGTGGTATCTCGACAATTCGCCGTTCTTCAAACTCGACAAGGTCACCGCGCCGACGATCATCTATTTTGGCACGGAGGACCGCAATGTGCCGCCGAGTCAGGGCTGGTCGCATTTTCGCGCGCTGCAACAATTCGGCAAGACCGACGTGCGGTTTTTGTTGTTTCCCGGAGAGCCGCACGGGCTCGGGAAATACCAACATCAGAAACGGAAAGTCGAAGAGGAAATTCGTTGGTTCAAGATGCACTTGCTGGGTGAGGAAGTTTCGGACCCCGTCATCAAGGATGGGTCGCGGCTCGATGTGGCGCTGTCTCGATCGGAATTCGCGAAGGATGGCAAGGCCTACGGACGATTGCACGAGGGTAAATTGGTCCCGGAGGTCGTGAAGTACGAAGACTTGCAGATTGGGAGGTTTGAGGTGACTCGTGCGCAGTTCAAGGCATTCGATCTGAACTATGTCGTGCCGGAGGGCACCGAGAATTTTCCGGCGAGCGGAATCACATTCGAGCAGGCGAAGGCGTACGTCGAGTGGCTCGCGCAATTGACTGGCGACGCGTATCGACTCGGCACCGAGAAAGAAATGAAGCACGTGTACGCCGCCGCGAAAGGCGAAGAGAACACGCTCGACTATTGGGCGGGGTACGCGCCGAATCCCGAAGACGCCGCCGCCCTACTTGAGAAGGCTGCGGCGATCGCGGGCGACACGCCGCTACTCATGGAAGTGGGAAGGATGTCGCCGCTGAATGAGGACACCCTGATTTTCGATCTGGGCGGTAATGTCGCGGAGTGGGTCACGGGTGAGAATGGGGACGGTGTTCTGCTCGGTGGGAGCGCGGATCGGGCGAAGGACGCGAAGTCGGCAGGAGAAGAAGTTGCGGCGAGTTATCAGGGATTTCGAGTTGTCGTATTCAACGAACCGATCACGTCCACTCTCTAAATCTTGCCGACTGCCTCTGGAGCGAGTTCTACGCGAGCGACTTCGAATCCACCACGTCGGACGTCCGATATCGCGGAACGAATGGCCAGTTCCAAACTCTCCGCCTCGCGGTGGAAATCGATTCGTGGCGAGCCCGCCAGCGTAGCGATGCTTCCGTCGTTAAAGATGCCGTACAGTTCATCCGCCTCATCGACGTTCGGTTCGCGCCGCAGTATAAGAGTGAATTCGTGCTCTATCATCATGGGGAATCATCCTCCTCGGTGTCCGTAACGTGCGGGCAGTCGTTGACGTACCGCATAGTTCATCCGAATTTCCGTTTCATGAAGTCGACGATGAGCTTGTTGAGTTCATCCGGCTTCTGCTGCTGGGTCCAGTGGCCGCAGTCCTGGATGGTGTGCTTCTCAATATCCGGCACCCATTGTTCGATTCCGTTCGCCATGGAAGGCGGCAGGACCACGTCGTCTTCCGCGCCGACGTACATCGCCGGGACCTTGACCTTGTATTCCTTGTCGGCGGTCGTTTCCCAATTGCGGTCCATGTTGCGGTACCAGTTGATGCCACCGGTGAAGCCAGTGCGTGTGTACGTGTCGACGTAGAACTTGAGATCGTCTTCCGAAATTAAGAGTGGACCCGTGTAGGCGGGACCTTGAATCGCGGTGAGGATTTCGAAATTGCGCGCCGGCGAATCGGCGGGAAGTTTCGCGAATTCTTCCGCGGTTGTACCGCCCGCGCGCATGAACATGCGGAATGCTTTCTCCGTGTTGTCGCCGAGAATTTTGTCGGCAACGCCGGGCTCCTGAAACGCGACGATGTAGTTGTTCTCGCCTCGCATTTGCTTCAGCATTTGCGTGGGCGCGACAGGCCCGCGCGGGATGAATGGTGTGTTCACGCCGATGATGCCTGCGACGCGATCCGGGTGCAGCACGCCCATCATCCACACGACCATGCCGCCCCAGTCGTGTCCGCAGAAGACGGCCTTGTCGATTTTGAGCGCATCCATCAGGCCGACGAGATCGCCGGTCAGGTGTTGAATCGTGTAGCCCTCGATCTTGTCGGGGCGATCAGTGAGGCCGTAACCGCGTTGGTCGGGCGCGATCGCGCGGAATCCTGCCGCGGCAACTGCGGGCAATTGATGGCGCCAGGAGTACGCGAGTTCCGGGAATCCATGCGAAAAGATGATCGGGAAGCCGGTCCCCATTTCGTAGTAGGCCATGCGGATGCCGTTGGTTTGGACGTATTTGGGTTCGGTCCAATCGACCGCCGCGTGCGCGCGCAGCGTGGGCGCGAAACAGGAAGCGGCGACGCCTGCCGCTGTGTAGCCGAGAAAACGTCTGCGTGTGATCGGGCCAGATGACATATCAATTTCTCCTTCCAGGCTTAGGTGCGAGATACAACGAGTTCAACCGCGATTTTCGCGGCCTTGCTGAAGGCGTACATAACCTTCGATGAGCCCAGTTATCACGAGACTCAAGCAGAAAGCGTAAAAGAATCCCATGAAGAGTGCAATGATGAAGAAGGGATCTAGATAGCCCTCCCGCAGGGTGGAGAGAAGATTAAGGATGACGCTCGCGGCGACCCCAACGATAGCGGAGTCGACGAAAATTCCACGAATGTTCCCGTTCTTGGGCGTGATTAGGAGTGCCAGAACGATCGTCACACCTAGAAGGATCGCAATTCCTATCGCGCCTTCGTTTGTTTCTTCGTACATACTCATCGATCCAAAGGTGGCTATGAGAACGTTAGCGGCTAAACTGCGGGTAATCTTCGAACCTGCGGCGACGAGTTCAGTGGAGAGATTCCCGCCTGCGCGGGAATGACGAGGAGCGTGGGACTACTCGCCGATATCGAGTTGCTTGGCCAAGTTTTTCACCGCTTTCAGATCCATTTTCCCTGTGCCCAGGATGGGGATTTGTTCGACTTTGTAGTACGCCTTCGCTTTCGGAATCCACAAGTTCGGCAGTCCGGTCTCGTCGAGTTTGGTCATGAGCTCGTCGAACAACTCGTCGGTGAGGGTGTGCAACACCACGAGACGTTCGCCCTTCATCGGGTCCGGTACGCCGGCGACCGCGAGCATGCGCTCGGCCTGGTCGATTACGCGGTGCAACTCGTCTTCGATTTTTGTGTGCGAGACCATCTCGCCGGCGATCTTGCTGAAGCGGGCGAGGCGGTCCGTAATGGTGATGAATCCTTCCTCGTCGATCGTGGCAATGTCTCCGGTTTCGTACCAGCCGTTTTGAAGTACCGCGTCCGTTTTTTCGCGTTGGTGCAGGTAGCCTTGCATGATGTTCGGACCCTTCACCTGCAACACGCCCGCCTCGCCGTTTTGCAGTACCTCGCGGGAATCGGGGTCGACGATGCGCACGCTAATTCCCGGGATCGGATGGCCGATGGAGCCGCGCTTTGTGCCTTTTTGGTAGAACCCCGGCGCACGGAAATCCGGCAGGTTGAGGGACACGATGGGGGCGCATTCGGTGGTGCCGTAGCCTTCGAGCGGCTCGACGCCGAATTTCTCTTTGAACGCATCGCGCACGCGCGGGGCGAGTTTTTCGGCTCCGGTGACGATGTACTCGAGCGTGCTGAGTTGTTTCGCGTTGCAACGGCGAATGAAGTTTTGCAGGAACGTCGACGTGCTGAAGAGAATCTTGCCTTTGTACTTCTCGATGAGCTCGCCGATCTGCCGGGCTTCGAGCGGATTGGGGTGGAAGATGACGCTCAACTCTTGCGTGAGCGGAACCCACAATGTGCCGGTGTAGCCGAACGAATGAAAGATCGGCAGCATGCCGACGATGACGTCCCATTTCTTGTGCGGGAATACCTGAATCGCGGATTCGATGTTGCTCAGCACGTTGTAGTGCGACAGCATGATGCCCTTGGGTTCGCCTTCGCTCCCGGAGGAGAAGATAACCGTGGCGAGTTCGTCGCAGGTGCGGTTGTCGGGCGCGCCGAGCATGCGCTCGAGGCGCTTGATGGGGCATAGGAAACCGAGCGCGGCGGCGCGGATACGATCTTTTTTCTCGACGGTTTTCAGGATGTCTTCGACGTAGATCGCTTCGCCGGGCACATCGACCGGCATGATTTCGAGGAAGGCGCGCGCAGTGATTACTTGCTTCATGCCGCATTGTTCCGCGGAATTGGCGATTGCGGATTTCGACGCGGTGTAGTTCAGATTGACGGGGACCTTGCCCATCAGCGGCAGCGCGATATTCACGAGCGTGCAGCCGACGCCTTGCGGCAGGAGCACGCCGATCAATTTTTCCGGACCGAGCAACGCGTGTAATTTGCGCGCGAGCACGACGCTGCCGATGAGCGTCTTCGCGTAGGACAATTTGCCCGAGCGCAGATCGGCCACGGCCATGCGCAACGGATGGCGGCGTGCGATGCGGAAAAACTCGCGGTGGAGCAGGCGGTTGCCTTCCATGCGCTTGCAGTAGGCTTCGGTGCCGAGCTCTTGAATCGCGCTGCGGACGTCGTAGGCGTTCGCGGTGGGCGGGAGCGCGGGTCCGTACGCAATGGCGATGTGGAACGGGATTCGCCGCGGCCATTTCCAGAAGAAGCGACCCTCCGCGAAGCTGAATATGCTGCCCCAGATTTGATCGATGTACACGGGGATGATCGGCGCGTCGACGCCTTTCATGATCCGTTCGAATCCGCGGCGGAACGGGAGCATCTGGCCGGTGCGCGTGATTTGGCCTTCCGCGAAAATGCAGACAAGTTCGCCGTGCTCGATCGCTTCGGTGGCGTTGCGCAGCGATTGCACGACCTCGCGAGGACCGCCGCCGGGCGTCACGGGGATTGCGCCCATCAGCCGCGCCAACGGCTTGATCCAGGGCACTTCGTAGATGCCTTGGTACATGATGAATCGGACGGGACGATCGATCGACGCGATGATCACGAGCGCGTCGAGGAAGCTGGTGTGATTCGCGATGAGGAGTCCGCCGCCGTGTTCGGGGATGTTGGAGCGGCCGATCACGCGGAGCCGGTACAGCGTATTCGCGAGCACCCACAGGATGAGTCGCAAAACGAACACGGGGAGCAGCAGGCAAATGTAAATGCCGACGCCCAGCGACATGACGCCGGCAATGAGGAAGACGATCCGCGGCGAGACGTTCATCGCGCCGAGTGCGAAATACAGCCCAGACGCGGCGAGAATGCCGAGCCACGTCAACATGTTCGCGGTGGCCATGATACCGCCGCGCATGTGTTTGGGGCTTCGGTTCTGGAGCGTTGCGATGAGCGGCACATCGAAGATGCCGCCGAAGAATCCCAGACCGGCGAGCAGGAGCAGGCACGTGTTGAAGCTGAGTCCGTTCACCGCGAGCAGGCAGGAGAACAGCGTCATGCCGAGCGCGCCGAGCGGGATGAGGCCCACTTCGATTTTGCCGCGTGAGACGTATCCCGCGCCGACGGCGCCAAGCGCGATGCCGATGGATGTCGCGCCGAGCAAATAGCTGATTTGGTCCTCGCCGACCCCGAGCGATACGCCTCCGAATGCGAGGAGGTTCTGCATGATGAACGCGGCGATCGCCCAGAAATAGGTGTAGCCAATCACGGTTAAGAGCAACCAGCGGTCCGCCCGGAACGCGCGGAAATGCTCGCGCATGCCCACAAAGGGATTGAGCGTGAGGGGTTGATTGGGATTGGCTGCCTCAGGCCGCGTGATGTGGTGAGACGCGATCACGCCGACGATCGCGAGCGCGATGAGGATCAGCGACGCCGACGGCAACGCGTCTGCCGCGGTGAGACTTTCGTAGAGTTGCCCCGCCAGTACGGTGCCGAGAGTCGCGGCCACCATGGTGGCGCCCTGAATGACGCCGTTGCCCCAGGAGAGTCGCGTCTCGGGCAGGATTTCGGGGAGGATGCCGTATTTCGCGGGACCAAACAGGGCGCTGTGGGTGCCCATCAGAAACAGCACTGTCCAGAGGAAGAACGCGTTGCCACTCAGAAACGCGAGGCTGGCGATCGCCATGATCGCAACTTCCAAATATTTACACAGCATGGCGATGCGCTGTTTGCTGAAACGGTCGTTTATCGCGCCGAAGATGCCCGCGAAGATCACGAAGGGAACGGCGAACATGATCGACGCGAAGGCAGTGACCTGGCTGGTGAGCTGAACGTTCGCAACGCCTGCATTCAGCGCCGTCGCGGAATCGATGAGGAAATACGTAACCAGGAGCTTGAAAATGTTATCGCTCAACGCGCCCTGGAACTGCGTGATGTTCAGCGCGCGGAATCCACGCGTTATTTTTTTTCTATCGATCAAGGTCTTGTTCATGGTTGGTGTCGTGTCATCGTGCGCGACGGGTTAGCGATCGGCGGGAGTATCGAGGTGATCGAGCAGCGCGGCCCGCACAGTTTCCAGGTCGTGGGTTAGCCGTTTGCATTCGGCATCGTTTAGCCCTGCCATGATCGCGTGGATTTCATTTCGGTATTCCGGTTCCAAACTGTCCAAGAGCGCCGTGCCCGAGCGGGTTAGCCGCACGTGGTGTATCCGCCGGTTGCCCGGAACCTTTTGACGTTCGACGAGGCCTTTGCGTTCCAACTTATCCAACACCGATGTAATACTCGCGCGCGTCACAACGAGCCTTTTTCCGAGGTCGGCCTGGGTGAGGTCGCCATTCGCGAATTTCAGCGCGAAGAGCACGTTGAACTGCGCCTCGGTCAAGTCGAACTGACGGAATAGCTGCGCGGCCTTTGCGGACAACAGATTCGCGGTCCGCACGACGCTGAGCACGGTTTCGTGCCGCAGGTCGCGAAAGGGGACGCTAAGTCCGAGTTCCTGTTGTAGGCTCATTCGATTCCTGGACAGATTGTATCAAATCAAACTGTTAGATGTCAAACAATAAGAAAGAGTTTCACTGCAACCATACTTATTTTTCGGACGGCAATCCAGAGTTTCGGTACCAATCATCTGCGACTGATTCGTTTGAAGGGCGATAGTATGAATGGGAATTATGGGATGGATGGGAAAGATGATCGATGGCGGAGAGCGCTGACATTTCAAGTCCGCGCGTTGGTTTGGAGCGAACCGACCGTATTTCTCACAACGTCTGATACACTTCGGTATCGAATTTGGGAGACGCGAAATGAGACGGCGGGAAGGGTTTAGTCTGCTTGAATTGCTGATCGTGGTGGCGATCATCGCGATTCTGATGACGATGTATTTGGCGACGTTCGGCAAGGTGCGCAGCAAGGCGGTGGGTGTTGCCGCGGCCGAGGGAATGCGGCAGGGCAAGCTGGGGCGAATGGCCGACGACGCCAACGGCAAGCAAGGCCCGCCGAAGTATCCGACGCGCGAAGAATGCCGCGCGGCGTTTCGGGAAAAGATCGGCGACGGCCTTCACCAGACGCGCATGTTGTACCGGGTGTCCAGCGATCATGAGTTCGAGGCCTACTATTTTACGTTGATCGATCGGGCGGCGACGGACGACCTCGTCTATGAGCATCGCCGCTTGGTTGCGAAAGATCGCGATGGGAATCGCTACTTGCTCACGCTCATGGGTGCGTTCAACGACGATAGCAGCTATGTTCCGGTGGCGTGGGAATATCTTTCGACGTTCATGGGCGACATGAACGGCACCGGATTGGGCGGCGATGTGTTGTGGGGCGATGGACACATCGATTATGTGAAGTACCAGGATGAATTCCCGATGACCAAGCAGGTGGCGGAGCTGTGCCGGCGCTTCGTCATCGAATCTGAACTCGATTAGCTGCGCGCGCGAATGAAGATCATCGTCGCGGGAGCGTCCGGCCTCATCGGGTCCGGGCTCTGTGCAGCGTTCACTTCGCGCGGCGATACGGCGCTTCGGCTCGTGCGGGGAACGGCGCGGGGGCCGGACGAAATCGCGTGGGATCCGAGCGCCGGCCAGCTTGACGCCCA
>JBGTJY010000797.1:0-3935 GCA_041744855.1 Candidatus Hydrogenedentales bacterium | reverse complement strand
CGAACCTTGCGGAAGGCGTCCTAATCGAAGTCAGCAGCGATCTCGAGGGAGGCGTCTCCGAGCGCGAAGTGGCCGCGCGGATCGAATTCGAATTCAAGAAGCGCGGCGCGGAAGGCGCGTCGTTCGGGACCATTGCGCTATTCGGCGCGCGAGGCTCCCTGCCCCACGGCGTGCCCGGGGATCGCGCGCTCAAACGCGGCGATTCGGTCCTTTTCGACCTCGGTTGCCGCCGACGCGGATACTGCTCCGACTTGACTCGCACTTACGCGTTCGGTAGCATGCCCGGCCCGTGGTTTGAGGAAATCTACGCGCTGACGCTCGCTGCCCAGCGCGCAGCCGTCGCATCCGTCAGGCCCGGCATTCCGTGCAAGCAGGTCGACAACGCCGCGCGCGCGATCATCGCTGACGGCGGATTTGGCGATGCGTTCGGGCACGGGGTCGGGCACGGGGTCGGCATCGAAATTCACGAAGCGCCGCGCGTCAATCCACGATCCGACGCGGTCCTCGCCGAAGGCATGGTCATCACGATTGAGCCCGGCATCTATCTGCCGGGGCAAGGCGGCGTCCGCATTGAAGACCTCGTCGTCGTGACTGCCGACGGGTGCGACGTACTAACGACATCATCAAAAGAATTGAAGGTACTGGACTAAAGCATGGCTCAAATTTCTACGGCGGATTTCCGCAACGGTATGACGGTTATTTTCGAAGACAAGCTGATGGAGTTGGTCGAGTTCCAGCACGTCAAGCCGGGAAAAGGCGGGGCGTTCGTTCGCACCAAACTGAAAAACATCATGACCGGCCGCGTGCTCGAGCGTACCTTTCGCTCGGGCGAGAAAATGGAAGAAGTGCGGCTGATCGAGGAGCGCTACCACTATTCCTACGACGACGGCGACCTGTTTTACTTCATGCATAAGCAGACCTACGAGATGTTGCCGGTGAGCAAGGATGCGGTCGGCGAATCCAAGGACTACATGAAGGAAAACGACGAGGTAGGACTGCTGTTTCACGACGGCAGGGTACTCAGCGTTCACCTGCCGAGTAATGTCGTGTTGGAAATTTCGCAGACGGAGCCCGGCCTACAAGGCGATCGCGCGCAGGGCGGCACGAAACCGGCCTTCCTCGAAACGGGCGCGCAAATTCAGGTGCCGTTGTTCGTAAACCAGGGCGACCTGGTTCGCGTCGATACCCGCACGGGGGCCTATATCGAGCGGGCGTAGTTCCGGTGGGAGGCGAAACCGTACAATCAGGCAAGTTATCGCGCCCCAAGTAATGGGTAGACCCCAAGCGGAAGACCCCAAGCGGAGGGTAGACCAGTGGACATCCAGGAGATCGAGGAGCTCATTCGGTTACTCGAGGCCTCGAACCTTAGCGAAATAGAAGTAGAAGAACAGGGTCGCCGCATCCGGATTCAGCGCATGTTGAGCGCGCCCGCCGCGCCATTGCCCATGCCTGCGCCGGCAGTTGCGTTGAATCCCGTTCCCGGCGCTTCTGCGTCGTCCTCCATCGGAGCCGAAACGGCGCCCGCCCTCGAGCCCGGGATGAAAACGATCGATTCGCCAATGGTCGGCACGTTCTACGCGTCGCCTGCGCCGGGCGAAGCCTCGTTCGTCAATCCAGGTGATCGCGTTGAACAAAGCGCGACGGTCTGCATCGTGGAAGCCATGAAGCTGATGAACGAAGTCGCGGCGAAATTCGCGTGCATCATCGATCGCGCCCTCGTCGAGAATGGGCAGCCGGTCGAGTTCGGGCAACCCTTGTTTGCCGTGCGTGCGATCTGACCGGTGTTCGTGAATCCCCCTCCGGTAGCGCCGCTTTTCAAGCGGCGCGTTTGTCTTTGTTGGCCGCGACAGTTCACCCGCCGCTTGAAAAGCGGCGCTACCAGAAATTGCGATAAATGTTCCGACGCATCCTCATAGCCAATCGCGGCGAGATCGCCGTGCGCGTGATTCGCGCGTGCCGCGAGATGGGTATCACCTCCATCGCCGTCTATTCCAAGGCCGACGAGGATTGTCTCCACGCACACCTTGCCGACGAGAGCATCTGCATCGGCCCGCCCGCGGCCGCGGAAAGCTATCTCAATATCGCCGGCATCATCGCCGCCGCGGAAATTTGCGACGCACAAGCGATTCACCCCGGCTATGGCTTCTTGTCGGAAAGCCCCAAATTCGCGGAAATCTGCCGCCAGTGCCATATCGCGTTCATCGGTCCGAGCGACGAAGCGATACGCCTGACCGGCGACAAATCGGCCTGCCGCGAAAAGATGAAGTCCGCCGGCGTGCCCGTGGTGCCCGGCAGCGAAGGCCTGATAGGTGGCCGTTCGGAGGGCGTCGACGGACTGAAAAAAGCCGTCGAGATCGCGAACAAAATCGGCTTCCCCGTACTCGTCAAAGCGGCGGCCGGTGGCGGCGGCAAAGGCATGCGCATTGCCCACAACGACGTCGCGCTGAAAAATGCGGTGTCCATCGCCACGAAAGAAGCCGAGGCCGCGTTTGGCGACGGCGCCGTCTATCTCGAGAAGTTCATCGAGAACGCGCGCCACATCGAAGTGCAGATTCTCGCCGATACCCACGGCAAGATTGCGACGCTCGGCGAACGCGAGTGCAGCATTCAACGGCGGCACCAGAAGCTCATCGAAGAAACGCCGTGCATGTCAATCAAGGAATCGCTGCGCAAACAGATTATTCGCGCGGGCTATCGCGCGGCGAAGGCCGTAAACTACTCCAACGCGGGAACAGTCGAGTTTCTGCTCGCGCCAGACGACAGCTTCTATTTCATCGAGATGAACGCCCGCATCCAGGTCGAACACCCGGTCACCGAAGAGGTTACGCGCAAGGACCTCGTCGTCGAGCAAATCCGGATCGCTGCTGGCGAAGCCCTCGGATACACCGCGCTGCATCCCAAGGGCCACGCGATCGAGGCGCGAATCTACGCCGAAGACCCGGAGAACAACTTCGCGCCGTGCCCCGGAAAAATCGAGAATCTCCACCTGCCCGGCGGTCCAGGCATCCGGATAGATACCCACATTTTTACTGGCTACACCGTTCCGCGCTATTATGACTCCCTGATCGCGAAGATCATTGCGTGGGGCGCGGACCGCAATCAGGCGACGGAACGCCTCGCGGGCGCGTTGGACGAATTCAAAATCCAGGGGATCAAGACGACTGCGGCGTTGTGCGCTCAGGTGGTGCGAAGCGGACGGTTCAGGCGAGGCGACATCTCGATGAACACGCTCGAACAATTCCTGCCGCGCGCCACGAACTGATCCCCCGCGAGAGGCGGTGTCGGGTGTCCGTATCGATTGGGCTGTTTCGGACGAAGCTGGACTCGCCCCTCTGCGCAAAAGTCGCCGCGCATGAAACCCTGCTACAGGATGGCGTCATTAAGCTAAGCGGGGACGCTCTGCGTGCGCTCGCGCCCGGGCGGGTGACCGGTATCGACATCGCGCTCGACACGCACTACCGGCTCGTGGTGCGAATCACGCTTGTCGCCGAATTCGGATTCGATTTCAAAACGATGGCGGAAAAGGTGCAGCAGGCGGTTCATCGGGGGATTTCCGAGGCTTCGGACTTGCAGGTCCGCGCAATCCATGTCAGGATTGCGGGTGTCCAACCCCAGAGCTAGGCTGCACCCCTACTGGATAGTGAGACTCAAAAAAAGGAAGGCTTATCATGAGAGCAGTACATTTTCTCGTCAAGCTTGCCGTCACGGCCGCGGCGATTGCCGCGTGCGTATTCGTGTTTATGTATCCGGTAAGCGAATTATGGGCCATTCTGACCGATCAAATTCCAGCCAACCCGCTATACCGGCAGATTTTGGCGGCCGTGCTAGGCGTGGCGGCGCTGATTACATTCCTGCCGCTGTGGCCCAAAAGCGGCCCGAAGGAGCGCACCTTCACATTCCAGGGGACCCACGGGAGCGTCGTGGTCGAACTCGAG
>JBGTJY010000796.1:0-4634 GCA_041744855.1 Candidatus Hydrogenedentales bacterium | reverse complement strand
CTTCGCGGATGTCGTTTTTTCGGCGGCCGTGTTTGACGATGCCTGCTTTGAGAATGCGTGCCACCGGCGCGTTCATCTCGTCGCAAATTTCGATGGCTTGCGGGATGCGATTTTTTTCGATCACCTTCCGCACGGTATCCATGAACTCGCCGGTATCGATCGTGGCGCGCCGGAGCGTGAAGTAGCGCTCGATGGCGATGGCGAGCGCAATGATCGAGCAGGCCAGGATGGGCCACATGATCGGGCCGCCGTCCAGGAATAGTTGGTAGAGATTGAACCCACTTTCGGACACGTGCCGGTCCCCCTTGTTTTCCTTAGTCTAACTTGAATCGCCGGACGCGGCCGTGATCGCGCGCGAGCGCGGCCCTCCCGGGTGCCGACTAAAGCGTGACGAGTGTGCCCAGGCCAGATTGCGTGAAAATTTCGAGCAACAGGGCGTGGGGCACGCGGCCGTCGACGATGTGCGTTTTTCTGACGCCGAAGTCGAGGGCTTTGTGGCAGGCTTCGATTTTCGGGATCATGCCGCCGGCAATGACGCCGCGGCGGGTCAGTTCGTCTACCTCGCTGAATTGCACTTGATGGATCAGTGTCGCCGGGTCGTCTTTATCGCGCAGGAGGCCGGGCGTGTCGGTGAGGAAGACGAGCTTTTCGGCTTGCAGGGCGGCGGCGATTTCGCCCGCCGCGGTATCCGCGTTGACGTTCCACGTGCGGCCCTGGGAATCGGTCGCAATTGGCGCAATGACGGGGATCATGCCTTCGTTGCACAGCACCTGGATGATACGGAAATGCACTGCATAGATGCGTCCGACTTGGCCTATGTCCACGCCGTCCTCGAATCGTACTTTTTCTGCATGCAACAGATTTCCGTCTTTACCGCTCAGGCCGACCGCGTCGCCGCCCGCTTGATTGATTAAGCCGACCAGGTCCTTGTTCACCGAACCGGAGAGCGTCATTTCGACGATGCCGATGGCCTCCTCGGAGGTGACGCGAAGTCCCTGGTGAAAACGGCTCTCGACGCCGAAGAGGTCCAGGTTGCGGTTGATGGACGGCCCGCCGCCATGCACCACGACCGGGTTCATGCCGACGAATTTCATGAGCACGACGTCTTGCGCGGTCAACCGGCGAATGGCGGGGTCTTCCATCGCCGCGCCGCCGTATTTCACAACGACGGTTTTGCCGTTGAACTCGCGGATATACGGGAGGGCTTCTACCAGTACGGAAGCTTTTTGGATGTATTCCTTCATGCCCCCCCGAGGTGTCGCCGTGTACGCGTCCATCTAAGTTCGACTAGTAGCTATCCCGAAACTAAAGCATCAGTCATTCTGAGCGCTAGCGAAGAATCTCCGTTCGAGAAAAACCTCGGGAAATTGCGCGATCGAGATTCTTCGCTGGCGCTCAGAATGACCGTCATCGGGTTTTGGGTTAGGTTCAAGTCTAAGTCCTATAGTCGGCATTGATGCTAACATAGTCGTGGCTGAGGTCGGAGGTCCAGAAGACGGCCGCGCCGGGGCCGTTGCCGACCTGGAGGCGGATCGTGAACGACGGCTGCTTCATCACGGCGGAGGCGTCGGCTTCTTCGTAGGCACACGCGCCGCCGCTGTCCATGAGTTGCACGCCGTCGACCCAGATGCACAGGTCTTCCGGTTTGAATTGAACACCGGCGTAGCCCGCGGCGCAGGCGAATCGGCCCCAATTCGCATCCTGGCCGAAGAACGCGGTCTTGCAGAGCTGCGACTGCGCAATGGCGCGCGCGATCGTTTTCGCGTCGATGTCGTTCACCGTACCGCGCACGGAAATCTCGACGAATTTAGTCGCGCCTTCGCCGTCTTTGACGAGGGCCTTGGCGATTTCCTGGCAGAACGCCGTCAAGGAATCCTGAAATACCGCGAAATCTTTTGAGTCGCCGGGTATTTTCACACCGCTTTCGCCGTTGGCGAATACGAGCACGGTATCGCTCGTGCTGAGGTCGTTGTCGATGCAAATGCGGTGGAAGGATTGATCGACGGCGACGCGCAGTGCGGCTTTCAGCGTCGGGTGATCGATCGAGGCGTCCGTAGTAATCACCGCGATCATCGTCGCCATGTTGGGCGACACCATGCCGGAACCTTTGGCAATCGCGCCGAATCGAATGGCGCCGCCCGACAGGTTTAGCTCGGCGGCGAACTCTTTACGGACGGTGTCCGTCGTCATGATCGCTTCCGCGGCGTCGGGGCTGCCTTCTTTAGAAAGCGACTCGGCGCATTGCTTCACGCCCGCGAGGATGCGGTCCATCGGGAGATTCACGCCGATGACGCCGGTGCTGCAGATGCAGATTTCGTCTTGAGGGATCGACGCGGCCTTATGCAGCGCTTCGACGGTCGTGGCGACATCTTCGTGGCCGCGCATGCCTGTCGCGGCGTTGGCGTTGCCGCTGTTGATGAAGACCGCGCGCGCTTTGCCGCCGGAGCAGACTTTGATGTTCCAATACACCGGCGGGGATTTCATGAGGTTGGTCGTGAACATGCCGGCGACGGTGGCGGGAGTGTCGCTGACGATGAGCGCGCAGTCGCGGCGTCCGGGTTTCTTACGGATACCTGCGGAGACACCAGATGCGCGGAAGCCTTTGGGTGCGGTGATGCCGCCGAACTTTGGAGTCATTGGACCACCCGGAAGTCACGGGTTGAACTCGGGGGAGATTGCCACGGCCGCGCGCAATGCCCATAGGGCGCGCGGCCTCGCAATGACGAGTGAAGGGAAATCATACGGCGACTCCCGCGCCGGCGATGCCTGCGGTTTCCGGCAGGCCAAACATGATGTTCATGCATTGGATGGCGATGCCTGCGGTGCCGCCCATGAGATTGTCAATTGCGCTCACGATGATGATGTTTCCCGTGCGTTCGTCGTGTACCCAGCCGAAATCGCAGTAGTTGGAGACGCGGACTTGGGCGACTTGAGGGAGGTTTCCCTCGCCGAGCACGCGCACGAACGGCTCATTGCGATAGCGCGCGTAACATAGTTCGAGTGAGACTTTCTTCGAGGGACGCAGCGTGATGGTCGTCAAAATTCCACGCGCGTAGGGGCCCACGTGCGGCGTGAATTGCACCATGGTTTTTCCGCCGAGTTCTTGCTCGATTTCCGGAACGTGTTGATGCTTCGCGACTTTGTACGCCCAGACGTTGTCGTCCATTTCTGGGAAATGAAAGTGTTGCTTGAGGGAACGTCCCGCGCCGCTGACGCCGCTCACGGAGTCGACGACGATCGGAAAATCGAAGCCGGTGACCTCCGCGATCGGAAGGATCGGCAGGATGACGCTGATGGGATAGCAGCCGGGGCCCGCGACGAGATTCGCGTTGCGCAGTGCATCGCGATAGATCGGTGGCAGACCATAAACCGACTCGGCCAGCAATTGCGCGGCGGTGTGATCCGCGCCGTAGTATTGACGAAAAGCAGCGACGTCTTTCAGGCGGAAATCCGCGCCGATATCGATGACGCGCGCGCCGGCGTCGCGCAGCGCCGGGGCGATGTGCATCGACTCCGTGCTGGGGACTGCGAGGAAAACCACGTCGCAACGGCGCGCGAGCGTCTTCGCGTCGAACTCCTCGAACACGAGATCGCTCACGCCTTTGAAGCCGGGAAACGCGTCGTCCAGACGGTCTCCGGCTTGCGTCGTCGATGTGATGGCGCTAAGTTCGGCTTCGGGATGGGTGGAAAGAAGACGTACCAATTCCCGGCCGCCGTACCCGGTCGCGCCAACTACTGCTGTGCGAACCACGGGGCTCTCCTGCGGAAAAACGCGGATTATATCGGCTAGCGTGATTCCCGCACAATCACCAAGAAGCACTAATCAAGCGACCAGATGGTCACCTCGTCCGCGATCCAAGTTAACGCCACGTGATCCATATTCTTCTTGACGCAAAGTAAATCTATAATTGTCGTACGAATCTTATCGTCTGACGTGAGGTCGCGGAGTTGGAAAGCGAATCTGCGAGGGTCCGATCCGGAACTATTGAGAACCTCTGAATATCGCGCGACAAGTCCATTCAGTACCTTAATGAATAGCGCAGTAATGTGACTCGCTAGATTCTGTAGGTCCTTGGTATCCAGTTTGGTCAGTTGATTCGACTCTTCGGCCGTTAGCTGACCCCAGCTGCTGGACGCGGCGGGTGTGATCGCTTGCCGTACACACGCACAAACGATCGCTTTAAAGAAACCCAAGCCGTAGTCGAGCTTAACCACTGTGGCAAAGCGTTCGCAGAACGTTTGAAACTCCTTCGAGCCCAGAGCGCCTACGAGCACTGACTCTACTCGCGTCGGATCCATTAGTTTGGTCACGGCACCAGCTCCCGTAGTGAGGGTGGCTTCGTACAGTAATCTCAGAATACGTTCAATTGTTCTCGCGGGATTCTTTTCGATCTCGAATAGCGCCGACTTTAGTCGTCCTCGATTTCCGCGAACGGTCGGATTGTCTATCGTATCAATTAGTATTTTCCAATCGCTCAGCACTGCATGCATTTTTCGGTAAGAGAGGCCGAGGCAAGATGATTCGTTACTGATGATCTGGCAAAGTTCCTTAAGCGCTTCCGGCTCACTTTTCGTCTCTCCACTGACTCTGCACTGATGTATCCCATGAGCCAGATCCAGTGCGCGAGTCTTAT
>JBGTJY010000795.1:0-4235 GCA_041744855.1 Candidatus Hydrogenedentales bacterium | reverse complement strand
CAGGGTTTTCTTTGGAGCCGGGGAATCCGGCGTGGACACCATTATCTTCCGGGTGGCAAACAATGGAAACGGTCTACTACGGGGCCGCGCCTCGCTGAAGGGCTCAAACAACCCCGAGGAGCCAACGGGGTTTCGGATCGTAGACGAATCGACAGCGGACTATTGCCTACTGCCGTTGGAGGAAAAATTTATCGCCGTCGAATTTAGCCCCGGCGCGGATGCCTTTACGAACGATATTTTGATGTTTACCGGCTGCGGCACTGAAACCTTCGAAGTTCCGGTTCCGATTCCACTCTTCGGAACCGGCACCCAAACCAACGCCGGGCTCGCGGCTCTGCTCATGGATGTTGAACGCGAGATGGACTGCGCGACGATGGTCGTGCAACGCGGAACGGAGGTGCTCGCCGTCATCCCCACGGGCGAAGGAGGTGATGCGATTGTCACGGAATTACCTGCTGGCGAGGTTGATATCTATTTGTTCGCGCCCGGGTACGAGATGGGCATAAAGCGCGGCGTATTCTTGGAAGAGTTGGGAGAAGATGAAAGCCTCAGCCCGCCGACTCCGTTCCCGCTCGACCCGCTCGACCCGCTCGTCGAGAGTAACGTCTTCAGCGGAGAGGTACTAGCGATGTACCGCGACGAATTCGGCGACGAATTCCCGGTGCCGTTGGGTGCTGTTCACATTGAAATTTTAGACGGTGACAGTGACTTGCCCGTGGCGGAGACGTACTCATGCGGTTCCGGCCTATTCGCGGTTGCCCTCCCCGAACCGAAACAGGTGACGCGCCGGGTGAGTGTTACTGTCGATGGATTCGAACCGTATCTCCTGGATATCGATCCGGATAACCTTATCGATTTTGAGATCGCGCTTGAGCCACGAGATTCCGACGATCTCGACGATCTCGGCGGTTTCAACGGCATTGTGTTGGATAACAATGGTTTACGCGCGAAAGGTGCCACGGTTACCGCGCGGAGACTCGGTCAGACCCACGCTACAACCGCCAATGACAACGGAGAGTTCGGTTTCCACGACATGGTGCCAGGTCTATACGAAGTGGAAGCCAGCATGAAATGTGGCGCCGCCAAGCAACGCTCGATTCAGGTCATGCAGGGCACGTCAATCGACGCCGGAGAATTTAAGCTACCGCAATGCAAAGAACCTGACGAACCGCTCCCCGGAGTAAACATTGATCCGCCGTCGGCCACGATCCGAGTCGGCGAGACTGTATCGTTGCTTGCGACTTCCGACAATCCGGAGGACGAATTCGACTGGCTATCGACAGACCCGGATATCGCCAGAATCGTTGTGAATGAAGCGAATCCACACAGAGCCACCGTGACCGGAGTGGAAGAGGGTATCGCGGAAATTATGGTCTTGGGAAGCGAATCAGAGGGCGAGGCAATTGCAGAGGTCGAAGTCACCGCGAACGACACCACCTGCGGCTCTGGCACCAGCGGCGGTGGCCTCAGTGTAACTTGGCCGGATTTCGCGGCCATGGCGACGGCGACATTGCTGTTATGCGTCGGCGGGACACAACGTAACCGGCGACGGTGCACCTCCGGAGAGTACTGACGCGAGCGCGGCCGGGCGATTTGACGCGTTGAGGGCCGTGTTGTGAGCGTTGTTGCGGCGTATGTTTTTGTTGCACTCGTGCTCGTTGTGTGCGCGTTTCAGGTTGCGTTGGCTGCTGGCGCGCCGTGGGGGCACTTGGCGATGGGGGGAAAGTTTCCTGGGCGCTTTCCTCCAGTCATGCGGGTGCTTGCGGTGCTTCAGTGCGGGGTACTGTTGTTGTTGGGCGGGATCGTCTTGATTCGCGCTGGCTTTATTTTAGAGGAGTGGCGGCGGATCGGCGCGGCGCTTATCTGGGTGGTCGTTGGGCTGAGTGCGTTGTCCGTCGTTATGAATCTCGCGACGCCGAGCAAGTGGGAACGGATCATTTGGGGGCCGGTCTCGATTGGCTTGCTTGCGGCGAGCGCCGCGGTTGCTCTCGGTTTGTGATGGGGTTGACGAATCACCCAAACGAGAAACCTTCTCTGTTCGAACGGTGTCCAAAGTCGCAGGGTCATCATTCGAATCGGGAGCGGTGAAATGCGCGCAACGCTGGCACTCTTAATTTCAACGGTAGTAGTCACCTCGTTCTGCGCGGGCCAGCGCATCCCGTGGGACGCTGCGGCGACGTTTGCCGTCGATGCGTCGGGGAACGTGACGAAGCGGGGGGCGTTCCTCGCATTCGAGCATACGCACGAGGACAAGCCCGTGGCGGCGGAAGTCTTGTGGTTGGAGACGCCGCTGAATCGGAGCAAAAATAATAGCGATACGGTGCGGCTGCCGGTGTTGCGGCTGAAGACGCGTGCGGAGTCGCCTGGCGCGCCGTTGGTGTACTTGCAAGGCGGACCGGGCGATTCGGCGATCATGTCGCAGGAGTCCTTTTACCTCGCGCCGATTATCACGCGGGCGTTGGAGACACGCGATGTCGTGTTGATGGATCAGCGTGGGGTGGGGCGGGCGAGGCCGGCAGCGGTGTTTACGACTATGGCTCCGTTGCCGGAGAGCATTCTGCTCACGGAGGAAATCGCTCGCGCGGAATTCCGTAAACGCTACGAGGCCGCGCGAAAACACTTCGAACAGCGCGGTCTCGATGTGTCGGGCTTTACTTCAGTCGAGGCGGCGGACGATCTGGAGGTGTTGCGGCTTGCGCTTGGTGTGGAGAAGATTTCGCTGCTTGGCTTTAGCTATGGGACGCACCTGGCATTGGCGACGCTCAAGCGGCACGGTGAGCACATCGCTCGCGCGATTCTCGTTGGGACGGAGGGGCTGAACGAGACCTGGAAATTGCCATTTACCTACGACGAACAGTTAGAGAAACTGGCGAAGGTCGTCGCGGCGGATCCGGTCGTTGGGAAAGTAGTGCCGGACATGAAGGCATCGTGGGCGCGCATCCTCGAGCGGGCGAAAACAGAACCGTATCGCGTCTCGCTCGAGTCTCGCGGAAAGCCGGTCGAATTACCGGTGGGGCCGTTCGGATTGCAATGGATCGTGCGGCGAGACTTGGGTGATTCCAACGATTTACCAGTGTTTCCGCGGATGTTTTACGAGTTGGAGCGGGGTGACGTGACTCTGCTCACGCAGTTCGTCGAGCGCCGTTACGTTCAATCCGGTCAAGGCGTGCACGGGATGGCGACTGCGACGGACCTGGCATCGGGCGCGACGGCGGAGCGTTACGCCGAGATCGACCGGCAAGCGGCGACGGCGTTGTTCGGCAATACGATGAACTTTCCCGACTATGATGTGCGCGACATCTGGAATGCGCCCGACTTGGGGGATGCATTCCGCGCGCCGGTCGAGACGGATGTGCCGACGTTGTTCGTTAGCGGCACGCTCGACTGCCAGACGCCGCCGGAACAGGCGGAGGCGGCGCGAGAGAAGTTTACGGACAGCGCGCACCTGATCGTCGAAAATGCGGGCCACGAAAGCTTATTGCCGCATGCGGAGGTGCAGGAGATGATCATTGCATTTCTCAATGGCGCGAAAGTGGACGATCAAACGTTAAAGTTCGATTTGAAGTTTCGTCCGATTCAGACGCAATAGCTCGCGCATCTGGGAGCGCGTCCCTCCCGACAATAGCTTACCGCACGTATTTGCCCCGGTTTTGCGTGGGGTCGGCGCGCTTCATTTGGATATATCTACGAAATTTGGATATTTTGGATCAAAAATAGCGTAAGATGGAGGTACGTCACCGGCACAGGTTTCGCGGACGGCGGGGATGGGAGCCAACTTCGCTGCGGAATTGGCGAAACAATGTGTTGAGCTGCGGACTAAGGGGACCTGCGCGACGTTGAATCGCGCACGGCTGGCGCGTAATCGCGTGGAAGCCTCTGAAGCTTCAACTCTTCCGAGATCGGAGAGTTATGCCGCGAATCAACTGTTTGGGCACAATCATCAGTACGGCAGTGTTTCTTCTCTGCGCCTTAGCGGGAGCACAAGAAGGCGGGCCATCGGCGTCGGGGGTTGCTCAGCGTAGCGGCTTCGTGTCGCCAGCGATGATCCAGCAGCTCAAGGCGGACGATCTCCCGACAGAAACCTACGAGCCCGAGGAAGTCCCGCTGGGCGATGGCGAGTATAGTCCCCCGCGCGATTTTCCTTTTCCCGATGTCGTCATTCCAGACGAGCAAATCGATGGCGACATGCTGGGATCGGAGAAGAATGTTTCCGTCAAGGCGGTGCCCGCGCTGGG
>JBGTJY010000794.1:0-2845 GCA_041744855.1 Candidatus Hydrogenedentales bacterium | reverse complement strand
TCCCCTTAGCCCGCGCCTCCGCAACAATCCGGTTCGCCGCCAAATCCGGCCCCGGCGAACACGCAAAATCCGCCTCAACCCCCAACGCCCGCAAATGCGCGCACAACGTCAGCGCAGGTTCCGCCGGGCCCGTCCATTTGTGGTTGCTGAAAAGGTGCAGCACCCTCATGCCGCGGATTGATCGGCGTCCGGTACCTCGTCGAACCGCACCGACACCAGCTGCGAGACGCCGCGTTCCTGCTGCGTCACGCCGTACAGCGCGCCCGCCCGCGCCATCGTCTGCTTGTTGTGCGTAATCACGACGAACTGGGTGTCCGCCGTGAATTCGTCGACCAGATTGATAAACCGGCCGATGTTCGCGTCATCGAGCGGCGCGTCGACCTCGTCCAGCACGCAGAATGGGCTCGGCTTCGCCTTGAACAAGCCGAACAGCAACGAGATTGCCGTCATCGCCTGTTCGCCGCCGGAGAGCAAGGAAATCGTCTGCGGCTTTTTGCCAGGCGGACGCGCCTCGATTTCGATCCCCGATTCCAACGGATCGTTTTCGTCGACGAGATAAATGCGCGCCTGACCGCCGTTGAACAGCCGCCGGAAATACTGCCGGAAATTGTCCGCGACCGCGTTGAACGTCTCGAGGAACATGTCGCGGATCGTCGCATCGATCCGCGCGACGACATTCAGCAGCGCCTCGCGGGCCTTGTTCAGGTCCGTCTCCTGACCCACGAGGAAATCGTTGCGCTCGGTCAGCGCTTCAAACTCCTCGATCGCCATCAGGTTAACCGTGCCCATGCGTTCGAGCTTCGTGCGAATTTCTTTTACCAGCCGTTCGCGGGTCTCTCCGTCGTGTTCGTCCGTGCCGACTTCTTCCTCGCTCAATTTCGCGAGCTTCACGTTGTATTCGCTCAGCATGCGCTCCTGGAAAAAGCTGAGTTGGTCCTCGTCGTGCCGCAGTTCCAGTTCGATCTTGTGCAGCGCCGACTGCGCCTCCCGCGCGCGTTCCCGAACGCCCTTCAATTCCTTCTCGACGGTATCCGACGCGTTCAACAATTCCTGCCGTTCGTTTTCCGCCTCGACCACTTTCTTCCGCGCCTCTTCCTTCGTTTCCGAAAGCGCCTTCGCCCGCTCGATGTGATCCTTCGTGTCGTTCTCGAGGCCCTGCTCGTTCGCGCGCAATTCCGCGATCAGCGACACCCGCCGCTCCGCTTCCGATAACGCCGCGGCATGCTCGTGTTGTTGCCGTTCGAGCGACCGCGCCAATTCCTCGCGGCTCTGGTTCAATTGCGCCGCTCGCACGCGCAGGTCAGCCAGTTCATCCGACATCCGCGCATGCGCCGTGCGCGCTTCGTGCGCCTCGTTCTGCTTCGCCGCGAGCATCTCCCGCAACTGCGATTCCTGGCTCTCCATCTCGCCCGCCTGCGCCGACGCCTCCACCCGCTGCGTCTCGAGCTGCGCGCGCCGGACGTTCAACTCCTCACGTTGTTTCCGCAACGCTTCCAGCGCCGAGGCCAGCGTCTCAAGTTCCGCCGCTGCCCTGGCGACATCCACGCTGAGCACCTGCAGCTCTTCCTCGATCGTTTGGCGCGAGGACTGCGCGGAATTCACTTCGCTTTCGATCGCCGCCAGTTCTTCCGACGCTGTCTCGCGGCGCGCCTGGACTGCGCGCGCCTCAGTTTCAACGCGCTCGAGTTCGGCTTCGAGTTCCGTGATTTCCGCGGAACGGCCGATGATGCCGGACGTGTTCCGCTTCGCCGCGCCGCCCGTCACCGCGCCGGACGACGACACGACTTCGCCCTCGAGCGTCACCATGCGCGGATAACGGTCCATGGACCGCGCGATGTTCAGCGCGACGTCGATGTCCTCGACGAGCATCGTGTTGAAAAATACGTAATCGATTGCGGGCCGGACATTTGACTCGAAACGAAGGAAATCGGCGAGCGGTCCCAACACGCCGGCGCGACCCTGGACGTGCGCGTAGTCGTTGCTCTGGCGCGAGCGGATCGTATCGAGCGGCAGGAACGTCACGCGGCCCGCGCGGTTGTCTTTCAAAAACGTAATCGCGCTCTTCGCGGCGTCCGCGTTCGAACAAACGATATTGTTGATCTGTCCGCCGAGCGCCGCCTCGACTGCCGCCTCGTACCGATCGTCCGTCGAAACCAAATCGCCCACGGGCCCAATCACGCCGCACCCGATCGCCTCATTAGCCCGGCGCGCCGTCATTACCGCCTGCACCCCCGCCGCGAATCCTTCGTACGAATCGCGCAAGGCGCGTAGCGATTGCACGCGCGCCTCGACGCCCGTCTTCTTGCCTAGCAGTTGACGCTGTTCTTCGCCGAGCACGTTGATCGTCCGCATCTGCGATGCCTGGCGTTGCGCCAGCAGGTCGATCTGCTCCTGATTGGCGGAGCGCTCCGTGCGTTTCTCCCGTTCCGCGGCCGAGCGGCCTTCCTGACCGTCCAGCAGCGTCTGTTGCCGCGCCGTCTCGGATTCCTGCCGTTGATGTATCGCCGTCAATTGTCCGTCGATGCCCGAAATCGAGACGCCGATTGTCTCGATCGTCGTCTCGGCCCGCGTCCGCGAATCCTTGGTCTGGTCGGCATCGCGCCGCACCGATTCCACTTGCGCGTCGGCCTCGCGCACGCGTTCAGCCGACGCCGCGATCGCCGATTGCTTGGCCTCGAGTTCGCGCCGCGCCGCTTCCGATTGCTCGGAAAGCGTGGCGAATTCCCGGCGCGTCTCCTCCTGCGTCTCGTGAATCGTTACCGCCCGCGCGCGAAATTCCGTCTGCTCGTTCGCCGCGCGCGATTCCTGTTCCTTGTTGAAATCGATCTGTTGCCGGATCAGCGCG
>JBGTJY010000793.1:0-1938 GCA_041744855.1 Candidatus Hydrogenedentales bacterium | reverse complement strand
CCTGGGAACGCCAATCTCCCGATTGGCGCTCGCCCTCGCCGGACTATTCACTGCGATAGGAGCCATCACGACGCACGCCGAGGATTCCAGCCTCCTGGAGGCATCCAAGGCCTACGTCGCATCGCTCAACTCAGCCGAGCGCGCGAAGGCCATCCTCCCGTTCAACTCCGATGAGCGCCTGAACTGGCACTTCATCCCGAAGGCGCGCCTGGGCATTCCGTTGGCCGAGATGAATCAAGCGCAGCGCGATCTAACCCAGAACATCCTCCGCGCCGGACTGAGCGAAGCCGGCTTCACCAAGGCCGAAACAATCCGCAGTCTCGAGATCGTCCTTCACGAACAAGAGGGCGCCGATTTCCGCAATCCCGATCTGTACTGCATCCTGTTTTTCGGCGAGCCCGGCGTGGACCCCAATTGGATGCTGCGCTACGAGGGGCACCACATTTCACTCAATTGGACTTTTCTAAACGGCGAACTCGCCGCGAGCAGTCCGCAGTTTTTTGGCGCGAATCCCGCCGAGGTGCGCCTGGAAGGTCCGATGAAGGGCACGCGCGCGCTCCGGCAAGAGCAGGACCTCGCGAGGAATCTGCTCACCTCGATGACCACGGAGCAACGCGGCCTCGCGGTGGTGGCGCCCCAAGCGCCGAACGACATCTTCACCGCCAACCAGCAACGCGCGGAACGTCAACCCGATGCGGGCATCGCCTTTCGCCAACTCGACGCGCAACAACAGGGCATCCTACTGAGCGTCATCGAAGAGACCGCGCGCGTACAGCCACAGTCGATTTCCAAATTCCGCCTGGATAAAATCCGCGAGGCGGGACTCGAAGAAATACGTTTCGCGTGGATGGGTGGCATCGAAGCCGGCGACGCGCATTACTACCGCGTGCAAGGCCCGACGTTTCTGATCGAGTACGACAACATCCAAAACGACGCGAATCACATCCACGTAGTCTGGCGCGATTTCGACGGCGACTTCGGACGCGACATCCTAAAAGCGCACTACGCCCAATCGTTTAATCCGTCCAACCCGTTCCGCCACATTCGGTGACCCAGAACCTGAACCGGTCATTCTGAGTGCCAGCGAAGAATCTGAACCGGTCATTCTGAGCGCCAGCGAAGAATCTCAGCGGGGCGAGTTCCTGTCAATCACCAAAGGAGATTGGTCGCTAGCGCTCAGAATGACTGAGTGAAGGCGGAACTCCAAACGAGAACGATCCCGGCTTGCTTACTTAAACCGCGCCATCAGTTCTTCGAAGGCGGCGTGATTGGGGCGCGTGCGGCTTTCGGGAAGTGTGGCCAACGCCTCGTCGACAAGCTGCATATCCTCTACAAAACTCGTGTCATCCGAGTTGACGTAGATGAGGCCGGTGTAGAAGTGCTGATTGACCTGCGCGTCGTTCAATAGCGCCATGGCGGCGTCGCGGTCGCGCGGGTCGTGTTGGTTGTCGAGCTTCTTGAGCGTCACCATCGACCCATCGTGCATGCGCACGTCCGTCGTCTCGCCCGGTTTGTAGTCGACGAGGATCGGGTCGTAGTACGGAATGAAGTCGATCTCGTGCAATTCTTCTTCATGCTTGCGGGCATACGCCACGCTCTTCGTCGAGCCTTCGTGATTGTTGAACGTCACGCACGGCGATACGACGTCGAGAAATGCCGTGCCATTGTGCGATAGGCCGGCCTCGATCAGCGTCTTCAATTGCGCCGTGTCGCCCGAAAACGATCGGCCGACGAACCCGCAACCCATCTGGATCGCCAGCGCGCAAATATCCACGGGCGTGTTCTGGTTGATCGCCTTGCCGCCCTTCTTGACCGAGCCGCGGTCGGCCGTCGCGGAGAACTGACCTTTGGTGAGGCCGTAGCAGCCGTTGTTCTCGACGATGTACAGCATGGGCACGTTGCGCCGAACCATGTGCAAGAAGTTGCCGAGGCCGATGG
>JBGTJY010000792.1:0-7476 GCA_041744855.1 Candidatus Hydrogenedentales bacterium | reverse complement strand
CAAGGCGAGCCTTCGGCCAGCCAACCGGAAGGGGCCGCGCCTGCCGCGGCGGAAACGCCCGCACCGGCGCCAACTCCCCAACCGGCGGCATAGGCACGCATCGTGAGCGCAACCGTCGAAACTGCCGCTAGACCGATCGCGCGCGTCGAAAACGTCACCAAGACCTATCAAATGGGCGTGGTGACGGTGCAGGCTTTGTGCGGCGTCAGTCTCGATTTCCAGG
This sequence comes from Candidatus Hydrogenedentales bacterium, assembly GCA_041744855.1. Taxonomy (GTDB): domain Bacteria; phylum Hydrogenedentota; class Hydrogenedentia; order Hydrogenedentales; genus JBGTJY01. Next base: position 7,253 of record JBGTJY010000792.1, on the reverse strand, counting down.
AAGGCGACTACATCGCCATCATGGGCCCCTCGGGCTGTGGCAAATCGACGCTGATGAACGTGCTCGGATTTCTCGATCGCCCAAGCACGGGCCGCTACTTCCTCGGCGACGATGACGTGGCGCAACTGGACGACGACATGTTGTCGGCGATCCGTGGCGCACGGCTTGGTTTCATCTTTCAATCGTACAACTTGATTCAGCAACTCACCGTCGTCGAAAACATCGAGCTGCCGCTCTATTATCAGGGCTGGGCCGACGAAGAGAGCCGCGAAGTCGCGACCAAATACGCGACCCGCGTCGGTCTCGGCGACCGCCTACACCACAAGCCGTTCGAACTCTCCGGCGGCCAGCAGCAACGCGTGGCCATCGCCCGCGCACTCTCGAACGACCCCCTCGTGATCCTCGCCGACGAACCGACGGGCAACCTCGATTCAAAGTCCGGCGCCGAGATTCTCAACATGTTCGACGATCTCCACGCGCAAGGCAAGACGTTGATCATGGTGACCCACTCCGATGAACTCGCCGAGCGCTGTCACCGCGTCGTGCGACTGCGCGACGGCGTGGTCGAAAGCGATCAATACAAGTGAACGCCACCCGCACGCCGAGCCACATCCGCGTCTTTGCGCCGCGCAATCTGCGCCGGACCATTCGCCTCGGGGTGAAGAGCATCTGGCTTCACGGACTTCGTTCGCTCCTCACCGTGCTCGGCATCGTGTTCGGCGTGTGTTCCGTCATCGCGATGCTCGCGGTGAGCGAAGGCGCGAGCGAAAGTGTACAGGAACAAATCCGCCGGCTCGGCAGCAACAACATCATCATCCAAAGCACGAAGCCGCCCGAAGAACAGCAATCCAACTCCGGCGGGCGCCCGACCGCGCTCGAGTACGGCCTCAAATACGCCGACATGATCACGATCAGGAATGTGCTGCCCAGCGTCGAGATCATCGTCCCCTCGCGCATCATTCGCGAATACGTGCGCCATCGCGAACGCAGCGTCGAAGCGGAGATCAAAGGCACGGTACCCTGGTATCCCGAGATGCGCAAACAACGCGTCGCTCGCGGACGCTTCCTCAGCGAAGTGGAAATGGACACGCGCGCGAACGTCTGTGTCCTCGGCGCGACCCTGGCCAAAGAACTGTTTCCGATTGACGATCCGATCGGAAAATCCGTGCGCATTCGCAACGATTACTACCAAGTCATCGGAATTATGGAAGAATCGGGAACGCCCGACTCCGTGTCGCTCGATCCGAAAGCCAAAGGCGCGGTGCTCCAAATGTACCTCCCGCTCCCCGCCGCGCGGGACCGCTTCGGCGAGACGCTCTTCAAACGGACCAGCGGGAGTTTCGAGTCCGAACGCGTCGAGCTCCACGAAGCGATCGTGAAAGTCGCTAAGATCGAAGACGTAGTCGAGACGGGCAAAATCATCGACGAAATTCTCGAACGCCCCCGCCGCAAGCGTGACTACAGCATCACCGTCCCGCTCGAATTGCTCCGGAACGCCGAAGAGACCAAGCGCGTCTTCAACATCGTGCTCGGCGCGATCGCCGGCATCTCCCTCGTCGTCGGCGGCATCGGTATCATGAACATCATGCTCGCCACCGTCACCGAACGCACCCGGGAAATCGGCATCCGCCGCGCGCTCGGCGCCAAACGGCGCGATATCGTCACGCAATTCCTGGTCGAGACCGTCATCCTCTCCGGCACCGGCGGTCTCATCGGCGTCGCCCTGGGCATTTCGATCCCGTTCTTCATCACGTACTTCTCGAACATGCCCACGCGAGTCACGTTCTGGGCGCCGTTCCTGGCCTTCTCCATCTCCGGCCTAGTCGGAGTCATCTTCGGAATCTACCCCGCCCTCCGAGCAGCCGACATGGACCCAGTAGAAGCCCTCCGCCACGAATAGCCGAGTTCCGGCATCGTCATCGTCATCGTCATCGTCATCGTCATCGTCATCGTCATCGAACTCGCCGACCACCATAATGTCGCTAAGTTTCTCGATCCGAAAACCTGCGCGAACAAGTGCGCATATCCCCGCCAATACGCAGCACGTTCATTGCTCCACCACGAAACGATCGCCCTCCATTTGCAACAATTTGCCCACGGCTGATATCGTATTCACGATACAAGTCCACCCGCGGGGCGTAGCGCAGTCCGGTTAGCGCGCCTGCTTTGGGAGCAGGAGGCCGGAGGTTCGAATCCTCTCGCCCCGACCATCACAACGTATTTCGAGCCAGCGGATTCCGCAAGTCGATCACTGGCTTTTTTGAAAGGCAATTGGCAATTTCGAGTGCGGGGAGTAAGAGGTGGACATAAGTTCGATGGCGAATCCCAGAGTTTCTTGGCTACGAACGGATGCCGAGCAGTGGAATTCTGGAGGCACGAATCCGTGCCAAGCGCCGCGTCCTGGGCGAGAAGCAATCGGAGTTTGCGGCCCTCGCTGACGAGGCAAGGAACCCGCTTCAATACCTCAACGATCCCCCAAAATTTCTGAGAGGCACGCTTCCCCATCGACAGAACACTAAGCGGGAAGGAGACTTAGAACGTCAGCACTTCCAATCTTGGGGGAAGTCCTGAGAAAAGGACTCAAGGGCCATGCATGCTTTTGTTTTTGTTTATTTGAATCTTCCGTTGTGCTGAGTCGTGTGAAGCATTACACCCCGACCAACCCTCTGCAAAGGACCGCCACGAAGTGACAGCAGCGGACCAACCGAAAATTCTTTGGGGAAGTCCTGTCCTTTTCTCCCTTGAAAACTATGGTATCTCAGATTAGAATAGAGTCTTTGGGGAACCACGACATGCCACATGGGAACAAAGTCCTTGAAGCCGCCTCCGGTCTTTGTCAAATATTGACGACTTTAGTCGTCGTTTTGTATTTCGCTTGTCCCGCTCTAGGTGACGTGATTAAAGGCGATCCGGGGTGCCTTCCGACTGCCAGTTGGTCATGCAATGGCTTCCCCCAAGCGGCGATATCGTTTGTGAGCATTGCCCAAACTCTGTGCCCCGGTGGATGGACCCATGTTGAGGTAGGAGGCGGCATTGACTGCGACCATGCCGTCGGTGGAGGTTGCGTACCGACCTGTTCCGGAGTCGAAACTTGCACCCAGGCGTGGAACAATGAAGATCAAAGATTCAATTGGACGATTACTGGGTACGTGGATCGGAAGATTCTATTTACAGAGGGACAGGTGAATGTACGTGACCACGCCGGAATTGAAGCCCTAGCGACGTACAATTCCGGAACGATTAGCGTCACAGTCCAACGTAACGAATGCGGGGTTTGTCCGGATAGTCCTGGGGGAAAAACTGTTAGCGCGAACATTTCAGTCATCCCTCCGTTTCCGAAAACCCGTTCCGCATGTCACAGTCCCGGCGTTAGCGGATTAGGTTGGGTCACTGCTTCAGACAACTGGGGTCTAGAGGCGCGCAAAGATATCGATATGCCGGCCTGGGTTCCGAACGGCCTAGGCGCGGATAATCATGAATGCGTCGATTTCGATTTGACTGGGCCCACCACTGACTTCCAATGTCTGCCAACGATCCTGCCTGGTGCAAACTGGTGGACAAACGTTCCTTACCATGTCGTCATTGTGGATGCCATTACCACAAGTGGAGGGAGTGCGACTGGGCTTGGGCAAAAGCCGGGAAACCATATTGCCGTTTCAAACCAGAGTCCTAACAAAATGCGAACTCTGGGACACGAATGGGGGCATAATGGGGGACTGGGGCATAACTCGGTTTCGTCAAACGTAATGAGAGATCCGAACGATCAAGGCACCAACATTGCGACGAACCAAACCAGTAAGTGGTTCAATCAACCCGCTAACCCAGCGCCGTAAGTTGGTGCTTTCGATCAAGGAACGCTAGAGATGCGAAAACCACGCAGGACAAGTATCACAGCGCTATCTTTGACGATATTTGCGTGTACTGCACTTGGTCTCTTCTATCTAGTGAGAAATCCTCCTAGTGGGGCTGAACGTGCGGATCCGGACGCCGATCCCGCCTCGCGGGGTTCGAAAGTTCGAGAAAAAGATCCAAATCTTTATTCGCTTTACAGGCCATTCATTGAGGCCCGGTTAAGGGAAGAGTGTGACTCGTGCCCTGGTTCAGAATTACGGGAAGCGCTGCGACAATCACAACGTGTAAATCGAGACGCGAAGGACATCGCGTATGTAGCTGATACTCTTTCTCGGGAACTCGGGATGGCCAACCCGAACTGGGATATCGTCTACGTTGCGCTGAAAACCGGCGAATTCGGGATGTCTAACGATTCGCGAATACGGGAGGCAGCGGGCGAAATCTTCGAACGTTTGAGTGTGCTGCCCGAGGACGCGATGGACGTTGCGAATCAGGCAGCTACAATCCTCGCCGCGTCTGGGGAGGTGGACGATCTGTCGTTACTGATTTCGCACCTATCTGAAGAAACGCTTGCGGGTGTGAGCGAGGGATTCACACAACCAAGACAATTGCTGGGTTACCTGATTGTGGATAACCTCGCGATGTGCCTCGAGCCGGACGCCGCCGTTAGCGCCTTACAAAGCGTAATTTCCATGATCGACGCTCGAGGCGAGCCAAGCTCAACATTCGATACCATCATCCTAAACATGGCGCGGGTTCATATAAAAGAACTGACTGTTCAATGATTTGAGGAGACCCGGAGAAACATGGCATTGAAACCGACTCGTCCGACCCTCATCGGCGCCTGCCTTTGGGTAATGCTGACGAGCCATTCGTCCGCCCAAGTCACGTCATTGTCTAACTACAACAATCTCAGTGAGGGAGTGTTCGTCGAGTGGGCCAAAACCTCCAGCGATCCAGAATCCAAAAGATTCCAGATGGACATCGAAACGCGTTGTGTAGCCGCCGCCACGTTAGTAGGGGATGGTGTTGAGTCCGCCGCATTCGCAACCTGTGATGCAATCCTAAACGAGCGTGACCGCGTCCCGTTCGAGATTTATCGTTGGACGTTTCTACAACGAATACTTCTCCATTGTGTTTGTTCGCGCGAGGATTTAGCGATTGGAATCGCAAGGGAATGGACGAGGCTCTACCCAGACGACAGCGCAACTTTAAGGGTGCAGTTAATCGTCTTGCAGATCATTGCCTGGCGAGGCTCTGAACATTTCACGCCGACAACAAACGACCTTGCTTTTGCGGAACAAGGTTTATTCGAATCCCATCACTTCGATCCCGAGAACGCCGATTGTTTGGATGCGTACTGGTTGCACGCGCTCGCTCTGGACCGGATTTTTAGGGAGACCGGCGATCTTCGGCATCTTCAAAACGCGGTTGAACAATTGGATGTTGCGGATTTCGTACACGAAGCATTACTCCAAATCGAAACGGTTGCAGATGCGCGAATTTCCCATGATTACATAGTGTCCAAGTTGGCATCGATTAGAGATTTGCGCTCCGAGTTACAAGGAATTGTCGACAGGCGAATGCAGGGCGACGACGACGCGGCCACAGCGACTCTATTTTACGAGCTACGTGAAACGGGCGAGTAGAGATCACGCTCCGGGGGAGAAAGTACGGCCCGATCACGGGCAGGCGAGCCAGGCGTCGAGATTGGCTCGTAGTCCGCTCCGCCGGAAAAGATCAAAAACTCTCCGCGCCCTAGCACTGTTTAGGGTGTTGTATTGCCTCGCCGCCGTTTTTGAAAGAACAGGTCGCATTCACGGTGTAGCTCTACGAAGTCGTTTCGTGTTCACTCGACGCGAGCGAACGCCAATTGGCATACGAAACAAAACATGCCCAAAATCACCCCAGGCAGAACCAACACGAATCGACAGTATAAACCCGCGTACGCGAGCCAAATGCGCGTTCCTGGTTTTTTGGGCCCTAACAGGCGAACTATCGGCTCCGGCGGAAATGCGAACTGCTTCAGCAACTTCGCCACGCGGGATACGCGGTCTAGATTCCAAAACTTCGATACCATTGCTAGGTTCCGGTCAACGATGAGGCTTCGATGCCTCACGCCCGTTTCCAATGAAGGCACGAGTACCCGCCGACAGAAAGGATCCGCGGATTTAGGCGCGGAAAAGTTTTCAGTGACGGGCGGCATGGTGTCATCTCGATAGACGCAATCGAAAAAATTCGCGAAACGCGCAGCAATCGTGGTCGCTTCGCACACGTGTAGTTGCGAACGCAAATAGTCCATGTCCAAAGTTGTTGCGTCATCGCATACACCCGCAACGTCCATGCATGCCCGTAAAAGACCGGTACGAAAGTCATGGCCATGACCGACATGCCGAATTAGATGCAAAACGTAGTCTTCCCGCGACAACTCAAATCGGAAGCTTGACGACGGTGTGGCCCGATTCCAAAGGCAGTCCTCATCCTGATGGACCGTTCCAATACCGGCGTTTTCGGTCAACGCCCAATTTACGTCGGCGACAACGTCGGAATTCGGACACTGGAACTCAACTTGTTTGACGACTTCCCGTTGCGCTAATCGGAAAATCTCGGCCCTGCGATATGCAAATCCGTGGTCGAGCAGCACCTCCTCCGCAATGGCTCGGGAATCCGAGCGAATCAATACGTCGATGTCGCTGCAGATACGCTCACATGGATGTTTGTAAACTCGTTCCGCCAACGACAATCCGCGCAGCAACACATAGGACACTGAGGCCGATTCCAGTATCGCCTCCACCTGCTCCTGCCCGTTCAGCAATTGATCCCTAAATGGCAACCAGGCGGTTACAAACTTTCGCTGCATCAGAGCGCGCGCCTTCGTCACCTCCGTCCCGGTAAAGCCGCGAAGTCCGCGGAGAGCGGACGGGAACACATTGTTGGCGAAACACAACGCGGCGACGCGTTCCATGCTGGCTCGGCCGAGGAGCTGTTCAATTTCCGCGTGGACGCTATCGTGACTCGATCTGGCAAGCAAGATGAGCGCGCGAAGCTCCGGCGAGAGGCTACTGCGGTGCATACTACTTCGCAGCGTTCGCCTTCGTGGAAGCCTCTCGCATGATCTCCTCGAATCGGTCGGGGTTATCCAGCGCCGCTGCGAGGGCGTCTTCAGCGATCCGTTCGATCGCGTAAGACTCCCGGCCGGGTTCGAGAAATCGGAGCCGGGGAGCGCCATCAACAACCGCGGCAGGTACCCCGCTGCTAGGTAATACCTTTGAGACCGGCGCCCCGTAAGAGAATTCCGTGATCATGCCTTGCACGCTGCGGGACAGGAATTCCTCGAGGACGCTCGTCGCCGCGGGCCTTTGGATTCCTTGCACCTCCGACGAAATCGCGACAAACCAAGT
>JBGTJY010000791.1:0-7358 GCA_041744855.1 Candidatus Hydrogenedentales bacterium | reverse complement strand
CCCACTATCGAAGATGCCGTGAAGTACATCCGCGAGGCCGTTCTCCTGTACCTCAACGGCCTTGAAGAGGTGGGCGAGCGCGAACGAGTTTTTCGTGAGCGTGGCATCCGGATTCGGAAAAGCGCCGCTCCGCCCGGGAAGTGGCTTGATTGGCTATCGCGTCCTCTCTTACGCGATCTAGTCCTGACGGTGTCTGAAACCGTGCGGTGTGAGCGTTAAACTTCCTCTGCTCTCGAGCGAGCAGATTGTGAGCGCACTCAAGCGAGCTGGCTTTGAGTTGGCTGCGGGGAATGCTGGAAGTCATCGCCGTATGCATCGCAAGACCCCCTCGCGAACCTACGTTGTCGTAGTCGTTCTTGGTGAAGGAGAAGTATAGGGGGGCGTTCTTAAAAGTATCGTTGAGCTGTCGGGGTTAACGCAAGAACAATTCTTGGGTTATGTACGGTAGTCGCGTCCGGCTGTCTCCACTTTCGTACCCTATACTGAACCCTTGCTGAGGGCTTGGTAGGCGGAGGCGGGCTGGACACTGATCGCAGGCTGGAAATCTACGTCACGAACTCCGATCCTCAATTGCGTTCTTAACCGACTGCGCTGAGGTTGAGCACTTCCTGGAGTTTTGTGACGAGGTCGTTGGAGCGGTAGGGCTTCTGGATGAAGCCGGAGGGCGCCGCGTCGTGGAAATGGTCTCGGGCGTCGTGTTCGTTGAAGCCGCTGGTGAGGATTACCGGCAGGTCGGGTTGCATCTGCTTAATGCGGCCGAAGGTTTCCACGCCGTTCATGCGCGGCATGGTCATATCGAGTAGGACAGCGACGACTCTGGACGGATGGGCTTCGAGCTGTTCGATGCATTCGAAGCCGTCATGTGCGGTGAGCACGCTGTAGCCTGAGCGCTCGAGAATGCGTTGCGTCACGTCGAGGATGAGGCTTTCGTCGTCGACGATGAGGACCGTGCCCTCGCCGGCAGCGGCTTTGAATACGCGCGGAGCGTTGTTCGCGATGGGAACGATTGCGTCGCTCGCGGGGAAATAGACGCGGAACACGGTACCGACGCCGAGTTTGCTGTCGACCATGATGGCGCCGTAGTGACCGCGGACGATACCCATGACGGTGGCAAGGCCCAGGCCGCGGCCAGTGAATTTGGACGTGAAGAAGGGATCGAAGATGCGTTCGCGGGTGGCATCGTCCATGCCGCAACCTTCGTCGCGCACTTCGAGGCAGACGTAGCGGCCCGGCTCGATTTCGAAGTTGTAGTTCGTTTCGGGGATGTCGCCTGCGGAGAGCTCCGTCGGGTAGGTCCGCAACGCGATGGTGCCGTCGCGATCTTCCATTGCTTCGGAGGCATTCGTAATGAGATTCATCACGACCTGGCGCAGTTGGGTCGGGTCGCCCTCGATCGCGGGGAGGGCATCGTTGAGATCGTAGGTGACCACGGCGCGCTTGGAAGTCGAGGCCTGTAGTAGATTGCCCATCTCCAATACGAGCGCGGAGAGGTTCATCGGCTGCACGATGAGGCGCGCTTTGCCGGAGTAGGTCAGCATTTGATTCGCGAGATCGGCCGCGCGTTGGGCGGAAAGCTCGATGCTCTCGAGGCTTTTGCGGCCGGGCGAATCGGGGGCGATTTCCTCAAGCGCGATGCTCGCGTTCGCTAGTACGCCCATGAGCAAATTGTTGAAGTCGTGCGCGATGCCGCCCGCGAGCATGCCCATGCTCTCGAGCTTTTGCGCCTGTTGCATGCGCATTTGGAGTTGCTTCTGTTCTTCTTCGGCGAGGTGACGCTCGGTCACGTCGCGAATGATCCCGCGATAGCCCGCAGGCCGTCCATCGGGTCCTTCAATCAACGCGCCGGATGCTTCGAGGAATCCCTCACTGCGATCCTTGCGGATGAAGGGCCACTCGATTGCATCCATCGGCGCGCCGGTTTGGCGGACGGCATCGAAAATCATTCCGAGTTCGACGCCGGTCTCTTTCGAGAACAAGGCGCGGAAATTCATCCTCATGAGTTCGGCGGCGCTGTATCCCGAAATGCCGACGAGCGCCCCGTTGAAGAAGGTGAGATTGCCTTCGAGATCGATCTCGTAGTAGGCCTCGATGATGGCGTCGAGGATGCGCCGATACTTGGCCTCGCTCTGCCGCAACGCGGTTTGCGTGCGCTGACGAATGAGCGAACCCGCAAAAATTTCGCCGACGGTTTTCAGGAGCGAGATCGTGTCGTCCGAGACCATCGCGGCAGCGCGCATGAAGTCGATCCCGACGAGGCCCACGAGCGAGCCCTGAAACGTCATGGGGACGGCGACGACCGCGCGCATGCCTTGCGCGCGAAAGTGCGTCTGCTCCTTCTCCGCGACCGGCGGCATGGCGTCGACACTGGGGATGTGATAGACCTCCCGGGCGCGCATGGCCGCGGCGAAATGCGGCAGCGAGGATTCCGAGACGTTCATCCGCGTGGCTTTCGCCGAGGGCACTCCGGTCAGGAGCCACTCGTGCGTGTACGTGATCTTCGACATGTCGTCGGGGAATTGGAATACGTAGGCGCGATCGGCGCCGATGAATTCGCCTACATCGCGCAGCGCACTCAGGATGTTGTTGTCGAGTTCCTCATTCGTGCCGCTGATGAATTTCGTGGATGTCGTGCTGATGATCGATTCGAGATGCAACCGGTAGAGTTGCGCCTGCTGGGCCTCTTTGAGTTTCGTGACGTCGCGGATGATTCCGTGCGCGCAGATGATGGCGTGATTGCGGCGAATGCGATCGAAGCTGCCGCAGACATAGAGCATGGCGCCGGAGCGATGGACCATGCGGAACTCGAAGCTGCGTTCCACTTCGTGGCCCGCCATGAGTTTGCGGTGGTGATCCGCGAAGAGCGCGCGGTCGAGCGGATGAATGAGCGACAGCGTGTCGTTTCGCGTGACTTCGCCGGCGCCGTATCCGAGCATTTCGGCGAAGCGCGGATTGAACTGGAGAATCTTTCGCCGCTCGTTGAGGATGAGGATGGCCTCGTCGGTGCTTTCGAAAATCTTGGTGTATCGCTCTTTCGTATCGCGAAGGGTCGCTTCGACGGCACGGCGCTCGTCGACTTCGTCGCTCAATCGCTCGCGGTCGGCTTCGACGGCGTTCTTTGCCATGATGAGCTCGAAGACGAGGAAATAGAATCCAGCAAGAATAAGGCAGAACCCGCCAACGAACGTCACGTTGCGAAGAAAGTCATGAAGGAACTCGCCTTTGCCAAGGACGGGCACTCCTTTGAACAGCGGCATGCCGCCGGTGACTGAGAGCGTCTGACAGATGATGAGGCCCGTGATCGCGGCGACTATGGCCCAACGCGCGCGCGGGGCTCCGGGGATTTGCCGAATGCCCGCGAGCGCCGTGAACGCGAAAATGAATACGGCGGCGAGACTGAGGATGGGGGCCGAGATCGCCGCGCCGGGGAAAGAATCGGGCAGTTGCCGGTGCGCGAGCTCGAGTAAAAACGCCAGCCCGAGGCCGAACATCAGGCCTCGCATGAGTCTACGTTCGTCAATCTGCCGGGGTTTCGGCTGAGCGGACTGCTCTTCCGTCGCCGAAGGCTGATCGGTCGAATTTGGGGTTAGATCGTCACTCATTCTCAAGCTCGGGTCGCAATAAGTAACAGATTGAGGGTTAACAAGATAGGAGCAAATACGTTGCGGAAATCCGACCGCAACACCCCCCAGTGTTCGTCCCCGTTTTCCCCCTGAATCGGAAACTACCGACTCGCCGTTTTGTCAGCTTAGACAATAATTTCCATCTCAACTGTACCCGATGTTTGGCGTTTCGACAAAAAGTGTGCGTGGCTTCGTGCCCGAAGTTGCCCAGCGCGTGCAAGTCCTTTCACAGAAAATACTGCCAAATCCCTCATTTTTTGTAGAAACTTTAACGCAGCTTTACAGAGCGCACGGTAATTGCTAAAATCCCGCAACGGTTGAGTTTGTGAATTGCGGACGGAGCTTGCGAACGCCCGAAGTTCGCCGGAATCCCGTCTTTGCTTTGAAGCCATGGCCGGTCTTCCTCACCGGCCATGGACAGCATTCGCAGTGCCCGTCGGATCCACGCAGCCGCGTGTAGTCGACACGGGTAACCTCTTTGTTTTTCGGTGTTTAGGCATCGCTGACCGGGTTTGGACGCACGCCCTTCCGTGCGTTGGTTCGGCGGATTCCATTGGCGAGTTGTAGGACTCAGCGAGGTGAGTCGGGCGTGACGACAAAAACTAAGAAAAAAAAGAAAATCACAAAGACGGCCTCCGCTCGGAAGTCGAATAACCGTAAACAAGCTGCCGCGAAATCGTCGAAATCACGCGCTTCGAGAGCCAAGCCGAAGTCCAAATCCAAGTCTAAATCCAAGTCGAAAGCAAACGCCAAATTGAAGTCCAAAGCGAAAGCGGCCAAGCCAAAAGTGAAAACCAAGTCGAAGAACCGCTCAGGGTCTCGGTCGGTCCAATCAAAACCGAAGAAAGCGGCTCCGAAGCCAAAATCGAAATCGAAGGCCAAGATTAAGAAAGTTGCGCCGCCCCCCGCGAAGCAGGCGACTGCGAAGACAGCTCCACCCCCGGCGAAGTCCGTGCCGCCGATAAAGGCCGCGCCAGTCGCGACTCGTCCGGCGAGCGATACGCCTCCAACGACCTCTACCACTCCGCCGCGGCAAAAGCCCGTGCTCGCTCCGAGACGGATTTCGAAGTCGAAGATGTTGCAGCGATCGTTTCTGGTAGACCTCGCCGAGGCGATCCGCCGCGCGATTCTGCCGCTCATCGAGGTGGGCAAGGGACGCGAGATCGTCGGCACAGCGCCGAGTGGCGACCCGACCTTCGAACTGGATCATGTCGCCGAGAAGGCGTTGCTGGCGTTTCTCCGCAACGCCAAAATGCCGGTCGCGTACTACAGCGAGGATTCAGGCTACACGACGTTCACCAGCGGCCAGCCGACGAACCTGCTCGTGGTCGATCCGATCGACGGGACGCGCGCGGCGAAGAATGGGTTCGAGGCGTGTACCGTTTCGGTGTGCAGCACGCGCGTCATCGAGCGGCCGACCATCGCCGATGTCGACAATGGCTGCGTGGTCGAATTGATGTCGAATCGATCGTTCTACGCGGAGCGCGGCGAGGGGACGAAGTATTTCGTCGATGGCCACACGCGCAAGCCGCGCGTCGGGCACAACGCGGACCTGCAGACGATCTCGTGGGCGATGACGGTCCCCGCGCGGCCCGCGGAACTGATCTTCCCGACGGCGGCGAAACTGATCGACCTGAGCAGTCTGAAAGGCGGATTCTTCGCGTGCAACAGCACGTCGTATAGTTTGACGCGGCTGGTGACGGGTCAACTCGAGGCCTGCGTCGATTTCGCGAATCGCTACTACCGAGATATTCCTTCGCTCGTCGAGGACAACTTTATCAACGCGGGCCGCGGAATCGTGTTGGGGATTTGTCCATACGACTTCGCGGCGGCGGCGCTCATCGCGGAGGAAGCCGGCTGCGTTATTTCGGACGCGTACGGCAACAACTTCAACGACGTGATGCTCCTGGATTCGTCGGTGTCGAATCAGCGCTCGCTCATTGCGGCATCGAACGCCGCTTTGCACGAAAAATTGCTGAGCTTTTTCGACACGCGCATCGATCAATTCGAGACCTTGCTGAAAAATCGGGCGAGGTAGATTTCCCTTTCGCGGCCCGAGTGGTGCAATCATGCGGAATTCGCGCATGACTCCGGACGCGCGGGAGCGCGTCCCTACCCGGGGATTACATGGCGCCGGCGCAACTCTTCGAAATACACGACCTCACCAAGGAATATCACATGGGCGAGGTCGTCGTGCGCGCGTTGCGCGGCGTCAGCCTTGCCATCGAGGCCGGGGAATTCGTCGTCGTGCTGGGGCCGAGCGGTTCCGGCAAGAGCACGTTGCTCAATATCATCGGCGGGCTCGACATCCCGACGGCGGGCAGCATGCGATTTCGCGACCGCGATCTCGCGCAAGCGACCGAGTCGCAGCTCACCAGTTATCGGCGGCACAACATCGGCTTCATCTTTCAGTTCTACAATCTGATGCCGAACCTGACTGCCAAAGAAAACGTCGAGATGGCGACGGAAATTTCGGACGACCCCCTCGAGCCGCTCGAAGCCTTGCGCCTCGTCGGCTTGCAGGAGCGCGCGAACCATTTCCCCTCCCAGCGTTCCGGCGGCGAGCAGCAGCGCGTCGCGATCGCGCGCGCGATCGCCAAGCGGCCGGAAATTCTGCTGTGCGACGAACCGACCGGCGCGCTCGATATTTCGACGGGCAAGATCGTGCTCCGCGCGCTGCACGAGGTGAATGAACGGCTCGGTACGACGCTGATTGTCATCACGCACAACGCCACGATTGGTTCGATGGCGGACCGCGTGGTCAGCATGAAGGACGGCCACATCGCCGAAATCGTCCGCAATGAACGCCGGTTGTCGCCCGACGAAATGAGCTGGTAATCCATGCGCGCGTTGACGAAAAAATTGCTGCGCTCGATCTGGGATGGGCGCGGCCAGGCGGGGGCGGTGACGGCGGTCGTCATGTGCGGCACGGCGTGCTATATCAGCCTCGCGTCGCTGCATCGAGACTTGATGCTGACGCGCGACACGTACTTCGCGCAGAACCGTTTCGCCGATTTCGAGATCATGCTCGAGCGCGCGCCTACAACGTCGCTGTTCAAGATCGAGAATATCCCCGGCGTGCGGCATGCACGTGGGCGGATCGTCGAGGACGTGATTATCGAGATCGACGGCGTGGAAGAATCGCGCATGGGGCGCGTCGTGTCGATGCCGGATCGTCGCGAGCCGGTGCTCAACGACGTGGTGGTGCGCTCGGGCCGGTATTTCGAGTCCGGCGCGCAGGATGAGCTGATCATCAACGAGAAATTCGCCGAAGCGAATGGGCTAGTGCTGGGCGATGAGATTGAAATTACGATGGACGGCAAGCGCCATGAAATGCGCATTGTCGGCTTCGGTTTATCCCCGGAATACGTCTACATCATTCGCAATATACAAGAGCTGTTTCCGGCGCCGGAACGTTTCGCGATCTTGTGGGTGTCTCAAGCATTCGCGGAGACGGCGTTGTCCATGCAGGCGGCGTGCAACAACATCGTGGGGGCCGTCGACGATTCCGATAACGTCGACGCGATTCTCGAACAGGCCGAGGATATCCTCGATAGCTACGGCGTATTTGCGAAGGTAGGGCGCGAGAATCAGATATCGAATCGCTTCGTGTCCGACGAGATCTCAAGTCTGGCGGTAATGTCGCGGGTAGTCCCGGCGATTTTCCTGGGTATTGCGGCGCTCGTGATCATGATCCTGCTGAACCGCATGGTGCGCAACGAGCGCATGCAGATTGGG
>JBGTJY010000790.1:0-1754 GCA_041744855.1 Candidatus Hydrogenedentales bacterium | reverse complement strand
GACGGGCGAACGTCAGCCCGGAAGACATTCGCCGCGTCGCGATTCCCGTGCTGCGGCATCGGGTGGCCTGCAATTTCGCCGCGCAGGCCGAGGGCCTTGACAGCGTCGCCATCATCCGCAAATTATTGACGACTGTCGCCGAACCGGAGCCGGCCAAGTATGCCGCCGACGGCGAGATGGACCTCTCCCGCACGGGTCCGGAGCTTTAGATGAAGCGTGGAGCCACGGCATCGCGAGCGCGCAAGAAAAAACCCCGCGCGCCGCGTGCACGCGCCGCGACCGCCCGCGATCTGGTCTGGGCCGACTGGCCCGATCGCAAACTCCTGCGACTGCGCATCCGCGATCTGGGCATTCGCATCGAAGGCTCGATGCTGGAATCCCGCGTGGCACGTCTCTACGACGAACTTCGCGCCAAGCGAATCACCTTCCGTCCGCATTGCTGGCTGTCGACCGAGTGGTTCTGCCCCGACGGCATCGGCGGAATCGGCATTCCCTTTTATCTGGCGCATCCGAGACTGGCCCGCCTCGAACATCGGCAGATGCTCGAAGCCGAGGGCGCGGCGCAGGAATCGTGCATGCGAATTCTGCGCCACGAGGCCGGTCACGCGATCGACAACGCCTACCGATTGCACACCCGTCGGAAGTGGCGCGCGATCTTCGGCCCCTATTCCGCCGAATATCCCGAGCATTATCGACCCAAGCCGTTCAGCCGCGATCACGTGCTGCATCTGGACTACTGGTATGCGCAGAGCCATCCGTCCGAGGATTTCGCCGAGACGTTCGCGGTGTGGCTGAAATCCGGCTCGCAGTGGCGCACGCGCTATGCCGGATGGCCGGCACTTGCGAAATTGGAGTATGTCAATTCCCTAATGGCCGATATTGCCAATAAGGCCGCGGTGGTAAAATCGCGGCGGAAGGTGGATCCGCTCGCGGAAGCGGACATCACGCTCGCCGATCACTATGCGGAAAAACGCGCGCGATATGCCAACGATCATCCCCGGTTCTATGATAATGATCTCCGGCGACTCTTCGCCGATTCGACTCTCGCGCGGCGCGGCGAATCGGCCGCGCGGTTTCTTCACCGCGTCAGCCGCGATATTCGACGCGGCGTCGCCTACTGGACCGGCCAGAGCATTTACTCCGTCAACCTGGTGCTCAAGGAGATGGAGATTCGCTGCCGGCAGCTTCGACTTCGGGCGATTCGGCCCGACGAGCAGCTCAAACAGGAGGCCATCATCCTGGTCACCGTGCAGACGATGAATTTCCTGCACGGCGGCCGTTTGCGACTTCGACTATGAAGCGAATGCGAATCCTGGTACTGATGCACGAAGACCTCGTCCCGCCGCGGTCGATCCGCGGGATGAGTTTCTCCGACATCGCCCCGTTCAAGTGCGAATTCGACGTCGTCGCGACCTTGCGCGAAATCGGCCATGAGGTGCTCCCGCTCGGCGTCAGCACCGACCTCGGCGTCATTCGCGACGCCATCGAACGCTTCAATCCGCAGATCACCTTCAACCTGCTCGAGGAATTTCACGGCGTCGCCGTTTACGACCACGCCGTCGTCAGCTTTCTCGAATTGCTCCGCGAACCCTACACCGGATGCAATCCGCGCGGCCTGATGCTATGCCACGACAAGGCCCTGACCCACAAACTGCTGTCCTATCACGGGGTTCGCGTGCCCGCCTTCACCGTCTTCGAGCGCGGCCGAAAGGTGCGGCGCCCGGCGCATCTGGACTATCCGCTGTTCGTGAAAT
>JBGTJY010000789.1:0-18233 GCA_041744855.1 Candidatus Hydrogenedentales bacterium | reverse complement strand
CGCGACGATGACGTCGCAACCCGATTCCGCGCAGCGCTCGGCCTGGCGCACGCTGCCGATAAGCGCGATGATCGTCATACCCGCGTCGTGCATGCGCTTGGACCACGGTCCCGGATCCCCGAGGCCCGAGACGAAAATGGGCACGTCCTCTTCGAACAATACTTCCATCACCTCGTCGAGCATCGGCGAGCCGTCGGCCAACAGCATGTCGACGCCGTAGGGCTTGTCCGTGTGATCCTTAATCTGCCGGATTTCCCGGCGCACATCATCGGGCGTCATCAATGCCGCGCCGAGCACGCCCAGCCCGCCTGCATTGCTCACGGCCGCGGCCAATTCCCAGCGCGCGACGCTGCCCATTCCGGCCTGAATGATGGGATGCTGAATGCCAAGCTGCTCGGTGATGCGTGTCGTGATCATGATGTGCTCGCCCTCAACGGGAAAAAGACATAGGACGCACCGTTATACTCTTCAAAAATCAGCCGCACAAGACCGTCTTGCGAATCACGTCTATGACTTCCCGTAACCTGACCCACGCGATCATCGCTGCCTCTCTCATTGCAGCCATCGTCGCCGTCTACGGCCAAACGCTGCGCCACGACTTCATTAACTTCGACGATCCGCTCTTCGTCACGGAGAACCCGATAGTCCAACAGGGCATCACGGCGGAATCGCTTCGCTGGAGTCTTAGTGCCAACGCGGCGAACTGGCATCCGCTCACGTTTTGGAGTCACCTGCTCGATGTGGAACTCTACGGTCTCTGGTCGGGCGGGCATCACCTCACCAACGTGATGTTTCACGCGTTGAATGCGCTGCTCGTTTACGCATTCCTCGTGATGACAACGCGCGCTGTCGCATCGAGCGCGCTCGTTGCGTTTCTCTTCGCGCTCCATCCGCTGCATGTCGAATCCGTCGCGTGGATCGCCGAGCGCAAAGACGTGTTGAGCTGCGCGTTTTGGATGATCACGGTGATCGCCTACGCGCGCTACGCAGCGGCTCGCACGCTACCGCGATACCTGCTCGTCTTGCTCGCCTTCGCACTCGCCGCGATGACGAAACCCATGGTCGTCACGCTGCCATTCGTGCTGCTCCTGCTCGATTACTGGCCGTTGCGGCGCATGGATGGGGACACGATTCGGACGAAGAAGGCATGGCTGCTTGTTCTCGAAAAGACTCCACTCTTTGCTATCGCGGTCGCATTGGCCGCCGTGACGTTTCTCACGCAACAGTCGTCGGGCGCCGTCGAATCGATGGATGTCTCGCCCTTGTCGGCGCGCGTTGTGTTCGCGCTCGCCGCGTACGCCGAGTATTTTCGTTCCACGTTTTGGCCCTTCGGTCTCGCGCCGTTTTACCCGCGACCGCTTCATTCGTTGCCATGGCTGATGGCCGCCGCTGGTCTTATCGTGCTCCTCACCATGACGACCCTCGCGTTCGCCAAACGCCGCAGTGCTCCGTGGTTCGTCGTTGGCTGGCTGTGGTTCGTCGGCACGCTTGTTCCTGTGATCGGAATTCTGCAAGTCGGCGCGCAAACGCATGCGGATCGTTATACCTACATTCCGCACATCGGGCTCTTCATGGCCATCGCGTGGTCGATTCCCGAGCGCGCGCCGAAACGAGTTTTTGCGATCGCGTCGGTGCTCATTTGCGCTGCGTTGGGCATCGTCGCCTGGTTGCAGACCGGGTATTGGCGCGACTCCGAAACGCTATTTACGCACACCCTGCGCGTTACTGAGGACAACGCCCGCGCACACGTGTTTCTCGGCGATGCCCTCTTCAAAAGCGGCCGCGTCGAAGAATCGATCCCGCACTTCGTACAAGCCGCCGAACTCGAACCGGGGAATTATCGCGCTCGTTTCAATCTCGGGCTCGCCCTGCAAAACCGCGGCGAGACCGAAGCCGCCCGTGCGCAGTTTTTGCTCGCGGTGCAAGCCGATCCCGATCATGCCGGGAGCTGGCGACAACTCGGCCTCATCGAACTCGACCGTAACGATGCGATTGCCGCCGTGCCATTCCTGCAGCGAGCAATCGAATCCGATCCAAAGGACGTTGCCGCGCGCCTCAATCTCGCGATGGCCTTAGCCGCATCCAACAGAACTGAAGAGGCCGAAATCGAGTTTGTGAAAACGATTCAACTCTCGCGCCGATTTTCCGACGCCTACTACAACTACGCGCAATTTCTTCTGAGCCAAAACCGTCTCCAAGAAGCCGTCGATCAGCTCCTCGAATACGATCGCTTCGCGCCAAACGACCCCGAAGTCCTCCAACAAATTTCCAGCACGTACCAACGAATTGGCGACCCCGATAAAGCCCGCGAATACACAATGCGTCTGGAGCATTCCCGCCAATGACACGCAACGCTCTGCGTAATTCCGCGAACTTCGCGCCTCTGCGTTGCAAAGAAGAAGGCCCGGCCAAACTCGGCCGGGCCCCAAAATCATTTCGAACTTTTGTGTGACGCCGAACGTTACTCAGTCGCCTTCGCGCCCGCGACCGTCGCGACCGGATTACCGTCCATGTGGAAATCGCCCTTCAACGCGTCGCTCTCGAGTCCACCCATGAAAATCACGTCATAGCCTTGAATGTTCACGCCGAACGACGCCTGCGGACCCTCGATCTTAAAGTCTTTGACTTCGCTCACCACGCCGTCTTGGTCGTAGCTAACCGCGCCGTCCGCCGGCACAATGAGGACGTGCTTCAATAGGCCCAACGGCGAATCAACTTCGAGGTTCCACTTCCCGACCAATTGCTCGCGCGAGATCGGAGGGCCCGCAACAACCGCCTCGTCGCCGCCCGCGCGCTTCCCGGCCACTTGCGAAACCGAGCTGCCATCGGCGAAAAACTCTCCCGTCAACGCGTCGCCCGCGAGCACGCCTTTGAACGACAAGGGCATCGCCTGCCCTTGCACGTCTACGGTTACGTCAAACGTCACGGCGTCGCCTTCGACCTTCAGCGCCGCAATGTCCCACGTCGCTTCGTCGCTCGCGTAGGTGCCCGTCATATCGTCCTTCACGATCAGCGTGCGCTTCAGCTCGCCAAGTTGCGAATTGCTGACCACGTCCCACGTGCCCGCGATGCCGCCATCGACCGCACGCCCACCCGTCACGGCCATTTCGCCCATTTCGCTCGTCAGCTTGCCCGAGACCTTGTCACCCTCGACCGTTCCCGCGAAGTTAAACGTCATCGGCGTGCCGCCCATGTCGACTTCTTGCGTGAACGCGATGTTGTTGCCGTCCTGCGTGATCGTCGCGATTTCCAGCTCGCCTTGAATGCTCACCAGCTTGCCCTTGAGCGTCCCGTCGGCGTTCTCCGAAATTTCCAAATCCGCCGGAACAGGCGTGCCGGCAAAATCGATCTCGATCTTCCACTTGCCGACCATCGGCGATGCCGCATGGCCAACGCCGGCGCTCAGCGCCGCGACAAGCGCAACTGCGCACGTCCAAATCAGGGGAGACGAATAACGCTTCATAAGCCTATTACTCCTTTTGCGTTGAAAAGTCCCCCTTCGAAGGGGGATTTAGGGGGATGTACCACGAACCGCAGTTTCGATTCGTTCAATGCCGCAGCGGCTAGGTACTCTACGAAATTCCTCGTGGCTAGTCAATCGCGTACTGGCTCGAATCCCGGCAGCTACGTACTATGGCCGCATGGTCGTGGGTTCAAGTCGACACATTTCGAATGGGATTCACACAAAGCGGATGCGAATTTCCGAAAACACGGGATTACGTTCGACGAGGCAACGACCGTCTTCAGCGATTCGCTGGCGATCACGTTCGATAGTCCGGAACATTCCGGCGAAGAACTACGGTATTTGACATTTGGAACCACGGCTTCAAACCGGCTCCTGGTCGTCGTGCACACTTTTCGATATGGTAAAATAAGAATCATTTCAGCGCGAAAAATGACACGTCACGAACGGACAATCTACGAAGATGGCTGATCCCGATGAAATGAGAGACGAATACAAACGAGAGGAACTCGGCGAGGGTGTACGAGGAAAGTTTTACAAAAGCTACCTCGAGAGTTCCAATGTCGTTGTCCTCGACCCGGACGTCGCGCGTGTATTCCCGAACGCGAAGGCAGTCAATGATGCGCTCCGACAACTAATCGACGCGGACGCAGACCCGATACACGGGTAACCATCGCGCGATCGCAATTCTAAACAGTTGCTGCTTTATTCCGCCCCGCGTGCGCTAGAATCGCTCGCATGCAAATCCTCCGCGGCCTCTACCAACTCGGCGGCGACATGAACGGCCTCACGTGGGACGGTGTCGACGCTGCCTACAACGACGCCAACACCTACTTGCTCGAAGCGCCTGATGGGTACATTCTCTTCGATTGTGGTTGCGGCGATACCTTCGACCAAATTCTCGCTCGCATGCGCTATTGGAAGCTCGACCCCGCGCGCATCCGTGCATGTATGCTCACGCACGCGCACTTCGATCACGCCGGCGCCGCGCAGCTCATCGAGCAACGGGGCATCCCCATCTACGCGCACGCTGAAACCGCGGACGCGATCGCCGCGGGCGATATGCGCTGCGCTGGATTCCTCTACCACAAGACGTTCCAAAGCTGCGCCGCCGATCATCGGCTCTCGGGCGGCGAACGCCTGACGATCGCGGGTCAATCGATCGACGTTCTTCACCTCCCCGGCCACACGCGCGGTTGCACGGCGTACCTCTTCACGCACGAAGGCCAACGCATCATCGTCAGCGGCGACGTGATCGGCACGCTCCTCGCCGGCGATTTCGGATGGGACGGCTCCATCGACTTCGACAAGGCCGCCTACCTCGAATCGCTCAAGCGGCTGGCCCTGATCGACACCGACCTGATGCTGCCCGGCCACGGTATGATCTATTTTCACCAGCCGCGACGGCGTGTCGAACAAGTCCTCAACCAGGCGCTAGTCCTATGGCGATAGCCTACACATGCTTCTGGAATCATCGAGTGCTCACTCGCTAGGCTTGCCACCCAGGCCTGCCACCCAGGTTTGCCACGCGGGTTTGCCACGCGGGTTTGCCACGCGGAGGATTCTTCGAGTGCCTCGATTTTTATCTATTGTGGTTCCGGCTTATCGTGAAGCGGCCTCGCTGCCTGAGGCGATTCAAGCTATCGCGGAAGAGTGTGCTCGGTGTGATTCCCGGATCTCGAAATTCGAGATCATCGTCGTGGATGATGGCTCGCCCGACGAGACATGGTCGGTGTTGACGCAGCTTCAAAGCCAATTTCCTCAATTGCGAGGTGTCCGACTAAGTCGAAACTTCGGAAAAGAGGGCGCGATGCTTGCAGGCTTATCAATCGCATCGGGCGACGGCGTAATTGTCCTGGACGCCGATATGCAACACCCGATCGAATTGATTGGCCAAATGGTCATCCTTTGGGTCGATCAAGGGTATGACATCGTTAACGCCGTAAAAGCCGATCGGAAAACGTCGAGCCTCTACTATAGATTCTCCGCTTCCCTTTACGACCGGCTGCTTTCGGCCGCGTCGGGCTTGAGCTTGGCCCGTTCCAGCGATTTCAAATTGCTCGACAGAAAGGTGGTCGATGCACTTCTAGCCTGCGGCGAACGCCGGTTTTTCTTCCGAGGTATTGTTGCGTGGCTCGGATTCAACGTTGCCAACATCCCGATGCAAGTGCGTGAACGCCAGCAAGGAACGTCCCGATGGAAACTACGTCAAATGTTCGCGCTCGCGATCACTGGTCTATCAACGTTCTCAACCACGGCGCTTCACGGTGTGACGGTCATCGGCGGACTCTTCCTAATCGGTGCGATTGCCCTCGGTTGTCACACGGCGTTTAAGTGGGCCTCGGGTCAGGCGGTTCAAGGCTTCGCAACCGTAATCATCTTGCAACTGTTCATCGGAAGTTTGCTCATGATAGCATTGGGCATTATTGGCGAATACCTTTCTACTATCTACTACGAGGTGAAGGGGCGGCCTCGATTCGTCATCACCCAGACAATTGGAGGGGGTAACGCTGAACAATGACGGGATCGAATCGTATAACCGGGAGTACTATGACAAGTATTGGTCCGGCGGTGTCGAACTATACGACAGCCATCCGACAAGCCGGCATCGAAGACGTTTCGTCGTCAATTCCGTTGCGAAGATTGGCGTCGACGATTCCGCCTTTATATTCGACTATGGCTGTGGAACGGCCGCCGCGCTGAGTCAAATCCGAACACGTTTCGGGCTCCGCGATGCTCAATTGGGGGGGTGTGATATTTCCGGGGCATCAATTTCGCGCGCAAAGACGCTGTTCCCATCCGGATTCTTTGTTGAGGGCTCATTTCCTTCCATCGACCGGCCCATCGATATCGCAGTGTGCAGCGAAGTAATTGAACATACCTCGGACTACCGCGCGATTCTCGATTGGCTGTTCGAACATTTGCGGCAAGGTGGCTCGCTGATACTGACTACGCCGCATGTCCCCATGGACCCACCCGATGTCTCCTATGGGCATGCTCAGCACTTCAAGTTAGCGAGTCTAGTCGAACAACTGCAATCCTCAGGTTTCCGGGTTGTCTACGCGCGTCGGTGGGGTTGGCCGCTCTTCACCATCCAGAAGTGGTTCACCAAGCATTTCTTCCGCGCCATAACGGAAAACGTGATCGAATCGGCCATGACCCCTTCGCGCCGATTCCTCTTTCGAATTGTCTACGTTATCTACTTCATTCACGATCTATTTCCGATGGGCCCGCAGATATTGATTCGTTGCGAGAAACCATGAACGAATCCGCAGTCGTCACGCCCCCGCCACCGAGGCCGAAAACATTTTCCGCTTTTTACTACCTCGCCGCGTTCGCAATCCCCTTGGTCCTGGTCGAAGCATTCGTTCAGATCCACAACAAGCCATTCCGAGTGCCTTTGGGCTACGACCAACACGTGGATACGGTCAATCTGGCGATGTACATCAAGCCGGTGATCGATGGCCATTGGCTCGGCGACGTCCCCGAACTTGCGGCTCCGTTTAGCGCCAATGCCTTCGCTCATCCTGTGAACGCCAATGTAGATTTCGCGCTTGCCTGGATTCTCGGCATGGCGTTTGGCGACTACGGCCGTGCCGTCAATTTTGCGTGGGTCATTAAAATAATGGCCGGGGGGCTCACTGCCACTTTCGCGCTTAGGGTTATGGGTATCAGCCGCGCGACTGCATTGATTGCAGGATGCCTCTACAGCGTGATGCCCTACGCCTTCAATCGCGGGGTGTGGAATTACAATCTGTCAATTTATCTCGTTCCGATGGCCTGCATGATCGCGTGTTTGTTGCTCAAGGGGAGATTTTCGGCGCAACGGCGGCATGTAGTCTGGTTTTCGTACCTGGCATGCGCCTTGATTGGCTTCAACGATCCCTACGTCGCGTTTTTCACGGCATTTCTTTTTAGCGTGGTCCTCGCAATATTGGCGTTCTCAACGCCCAGACGCCCAGCGATCGATGCGCTTTGCTTACTGGGAGTTCTACTGATATCCGCGGGTATAAACTCCGTTCCGGGACTCCTAGCTCGCGCTGCTGACCATGAAGCCGCCGAATCACACGCGGCAAAGCACCGGACCCCAGCGCACATAATTTCTTACTCGCTTGAGCCGAGCACTATGCTGTTCCCCGGTCTGAATCATTTCATACCGCAGCTCCGTGACCTCAGCGCCCGTTTCAAAGCCGATGGCATGGCTGAACGGGGCTTCCAACTGGGAATGTTCGGCTCCGCAGGATGTCTGTTGCTACTTTCTGCACTCTTAGCATCGCCTGTCGCCGAGCGATTGCGCCCTCCAGTACGGGCATACATAGAAGAAACCAGGCCGGCGGTCGCACTCACAACTGCTCTTCTGCTTCTCAGCACCGTGCATGGGGCGAATATCGTCATCGGCGTATTTTTTTCCTCGATGATCCGGCACTACGAACGTGCGGTTGTATTCATCGGTTTTTTTGGTTTTTTTGCCACCGCGCTCCTAATTGACGCCCTCTTTCGCCGATGGGCTCCTTCCGAAACCCGCACTGGAGGTCCGAGTTTCCTGAGGGGAATAACACTTACAAAGCGCTACGGCTTTCTCGGGGTCGTGCTAGCATGTGGCGCCATCGATCAAGCGGGATTCACAGAACGCCAGATATTTGAAAACTGGTCGCGAACCGCGGACGATTTCGATGAGATGGCCGCGTTTGTGAGGGAGATAGAAGATCGCCTGCCGAACGATGCGATGATGCATGTGCCCGCACTCGGCGTTGTCGGCAGCCAAGCGCACCTGTACGGGAAACCTTATCTAGTCTCGCGAACTTTGCGATGGTCGGCTTCTCACATGGCCACGCCGACCGAACTCATGGAATGGCGGAGTTGGCAAGAACACGAAATAAACCCCGCGATTCGGCAACAGGCGCTCCTCGTTGCAGGATTCGACGGCGTGTGGGTCGACATGGACGCGAAAAGTGAAAACATCGAGAGGGCCATTCGCATCTATGGGGCATCGCCCGGCACGGAAATACTAGAATCACGCGCTTCCAATTTTCGTTTTATCGATCTGACAGTCCCGCGAAATCGATTGAGAGAGCAATTGGGGCCCGATGCATTTGAACGTGGGCGGCAAGCGGCGCTGGCTCGCGACGCAGCTACGCTACAGCAATTGCTACCGAAGCCGAGGATTCCGAGTCGCCAATCAAGCCAGCTGCCATAGTCGTTAGCGGCAGATCAATTTCGACAAACCGACCCGCCTCGACTCCTTCAAGCGCCTCGCGCAAATCTTCACCGAGTTCATGCTTCTCCGCCACGGCATGATCTATTTTCACCAGCCGCGCCGCCGCGTGGAACAAGTCCTCAACCAGGCGCTGGCGCAGTGGCGCTAACGCGGATACCCGCGCAATGTTGTTGTAGCGCCGCTGCTCGGCATATGATGGAAAGCATGTTGCACACTCGCATAGCCGCGTTCATGCTCGCGGCGCTCGTCGCCTTCGCGCCCTTCGCCCCGTGCTGGGCGGATTGCGATTGCTGCGCCGCCGCCATAGCGGAATCGCCGCAAGTAGCGGTTGCCGTGCCCGCGGCTTCGCATTGCCATCCAGACCCCGCGGAAGCGGAATCGACGGAGCCGAACCCGCAAACCGGCTCCGCGTGGAACGCTCACGACACGGCCTGCGCTTGCTCCAAGATGTCGCAGGCCGCGCGCGCGCCGGAATTCCTTTCGGTGAAGTCCACCTGCGGCTTCAGCTCGGCGACCGACGTAACGGACATGTACTCGGACGACGCTGCGCCAGCGTTCGCGTCCGTGACAGGTTCTCTCAAGTCTACGCAGGAGTTTGGTCCACCTCTTTACCTGCGTTGTTCCTCGCTTCGCATTTAGCGAAACCTACCCCGCCTCTCTCTCGGTCCGCCGGATCGCGCGCAACTGTTTGCCACGCAACATTTCGCCGCGAGTTTGCGCGGTCCCACTTGCTTCGTCACTCCTCTGCAAGCCCCGTTCAACCATGAACGGCCTTTCACAACCGAGGATCACAAAATGCGTTGCGCGCACATTTTCCTCTGCGTAGCCGCCGTATGCTTCGCAGGGTGCGTTTCGATGGAACCTGCTGAATTCGCGAACGGGCATCCCGCGAATCCGCAATCGGAAACAGTTACGAGACCAGTCGAGCAGTCGCTCCTGCGGTCGTACGAAATTCCGAGCCCCGGCCTGCCGCAGCTCGATCGACGCGAATTCGTTAATGAACAATCGCTCGATCACACCACCACGGTTTCGTCGGAACAGCTCTACACCTGTCCAATGCATCCGGAAATCGTGCAAAACACTCCGGGTGATTGTCCGATCTGCAAAATGCGGCTCGTGCCGAAAGTGGCGCACGATGCGGGCGGATCCGAACCATGATGCTTCGGACTCTTTTTCTCGGCACGTTGGCGATCGGCTTCGCGGGTTGCGCGACGATCCCCAAGGACGCTGGTTTTTCGGATGTGAATCAGCGCGTAACCGACCGCACCGGCCATGCTATTCACTGGAAGCAAGACTCGGCGGAAGACGATGCATTGGCCTCCGAGATCGATCGACTCCTCGGGCAGCCCTTGACGCTTGCAGCCGCAATCCAGATCGCGCTGCTCAATAATCCCGATCTGCAAATCCTATACGAGAATCTCGGCGTCGCGCAGGCCGACCTCGTGCAAGCAGGTCTCTTGGAAAACCCGGTCTTCGCTGCCGGCGTCCGCTTTCCGGATCATGATCGAGAAACAAGCAGAACAACCACGATCACGCGCGAATCGGAAGGCGGATTCTCCATCTCCCGCGAGTCCGAGAGTTCGCGCCTGCGCAACAATCTCGAATTCGCGCTGGTTCAAAACTTTCTCGACCTCTTGATGCTGCCGATCCGCAAACAGATGGCCGGGGTGCACTTCGAACACACAAAACTCAGCGTATCGCACGAAGTCATCCGATTCATCGCCGACCTGAAGCGGGCCTATTACGAACTCGTCGCGGCAGTCCAAATCGCCGAGCTGCATCACACCGTCGCGATGGCCACCGGCGCCGCATCGGAATTCGCGGTGCGTCAATACGAGGCGGGCAACCTCAGCCGGCTCGAGATGCGTCGCGAGAATACCTTCCACGCTGACGCGCTGCTCGACGCGGCCCAGGCCGACACCGAAACGCGACTGGCCCGAGAACGGCTCAACCGTCTGCTCGGCCTCTGGGGCGCGTCGACGGACTGGCAACTTGAAGCGCCGCGTTTGCCCGATCCGCCCGCGCTGGATCTCGCGTCCCTCAATCTCGAAACCCACGCCATCGCGCATCGCTTCGATCTCGCCGCGGCCGTCAACGAACTTGAGAGCCTTAGCTTCGGACTCAAAACCACGAAGCGCTGGCGTTGGCTGGGATTCCTCGATCTCTCCGTTTCCACCGAGCGCGAACCCGACGGCATCTACCTCACCGGACCCGCGCTCGAGCTCGAACTCCCAATCTTCGATCAGGGCCAAACCAAGATCGCCATGGCCGAATCCGAATTCCGCGCCGGAAGCCAACGCGTATCGTCGCTCGCGCTCGATGTGCGCTCGGAAACACGCCAGGCGTGGGACCGATTCGCCGCAGCCCGCGACACGGTAGACTACTATCAGCGCGTCCTCCTGCCCGCGCACCAAGCGATCGTCGACGAGTCGCAACTCCACTACAACGCCATGCTCATCGGCGTGTACGACCTGCTGCTTGACAAGCAAAGCCAAATCGAAACCGCGCACAAATTCGTCGAAGCCCGACGCGACTACTGGCTCGCGCACACCGATCTAGAAATCGCGTTAGGCGGCCAAATGCCCAACCCAACAAACCCAGCAATCCCCGACCCAGCCGCACCCACTGCAATGCCTGAACCCCCAACTCATTCTTCGCATGACTCCCATCCCAAAAACCAGTAAATCCACTCAAGAGGAGTACCTCCCATGTTCACCCGACGCGAACTTCTAACTTCCATTTCCGCGCTGGCCGCGGGCGGTATCGCCACGCTCCCATTCCGGAAAGCAATCGCCCAACAAAACGGCACTGCGTATTCCGGTCCGCGAACCGTCACGCTGAACGGCTCCACCCTGCCGTGGGTCATGAAAGACGGCGTGAAAGAATTTCACCTGATCGCGGAACCCGTTATCCGAGAATTCGCGCCCGGCATGCGCGTCAAGTGCTGGGGCTATAACGGCTCCTCACCCGGCCCCACGATCGAAGCCGTCGAAGGCGATCGCGTCCGCATTCTCGTCACGAACAAACTACCCGAACACACGAGCGTTCATTGGCACGGCATTCTGCTGCCCAACGGCATGGACGGCGTCGGCGGCCTGAACCAACCGCAAATCCAACCTGGCGAAACTTTCGCGTACGAATTCACGCT
The DNA here is from genome assembly GCA_041744855.1 of Candidatus Hydrogenedentales bacterium. Taxonomy (GTDB): domain Bacteria; phylum Hydrogenedentota; class Hydrogenedentia; order Hydrogenedentales; genus JBGTJY01. The sequence goes on along the minus strand of JBGTJY010000789.1, from coordinate 6,404 downwards.
GCGCCAACACGGCACCCAGATGTATCACCCGCATGCGGACGAAATGGTCCAGATTGCCGTCGGCATGATGGGCATGTTCATTATTCATCCCAAAGCCGAACCCGAACCGCTCGATCGTGACTACGCGCTGATGTTGCACATGCTCGCAGTCCATCCGGGCACGTATCGCCCCGACCCCGCCGTCATGCTCGACTTCAACATGTTCACGTTCAACGGGCGCGTGTTTCCGGGCATCGCGCCGTTCGTCGCGCGCACCGGCGATCGTGTCCGCATCCGCATGGGCAATCTCTCGATGGACGAGCACCCGATTCACTTGCATGGCTACTTCGTCAAGGTCACGGGCACCGACGGCGGCCCCGTCCCACCCTCCGCGCAATGGCCCGAGACGACGATCCTCGTGCCCGTCGGCAGCACGCGCGACATGGAGTTCATCGCCGACGCGCCGGGCGATTGGGCGATTCACTGCCACCGATCGCACCACACGATGAACGCGATGGGTCACGGCATCCCGAACGTCCTCGGCGTCAATCAATCCGACTTACAGGAAAAAATCCGCAAACTTCTCCCCGACTACATGGCCATGGGCGAGCGCGGCATGGCCGAACACGCCGAACACTCCAAACACATGGCGATGCCCGAAAACACCCTGCCGATGATGATGGGCGACGGCCCCTACGGCCCGCTCGAAATGGGCGGCATGTTTTCGATCATGAAGGTGCGCGACGAGCTAGCGCCGGAGGACTACGGTGACCCCGGTTGGTACAAACAACCGGAAGGCACTCGTGCGCATAAAGTGAACATCTAACGCAGATCTTCCTGGTACCGCCGATTCCTGGTATCGCCGGTTCTAACCGGCGAATGCCGACGCCATGTGGTATTCTGATTTTCCTGTAACCCACCGTGAGAAGGGGATGCCGCCATGTCGGAACAATCGCAGACTGCGCCTGGGGATGCCCGGCGGAAAGATGTGTTGACGGTTGTCTTGTTGTTGCTGTTGGTGGGCACGTTTGGCGGAGCGTATTACTTGCTTGGAGAACGCAATAAAACTATCCACGATATGAATGAAGAAAACGTCGCATTCGAGGCGGAGAACATCGGACTCAAGTCCCAAGTAAGTCAGCTCCAAGAGACCGTGAAGAAAATGGAAACGGCGGGCACGGCGGGTGCAGCTGCAGCGCCGGCCTCTCGCAGAGGAAAGCCCCTCGAATACGCTTACGTCGAAGGGTCAATCACAAAAGCATGGCAGGCGTTCGTGGCAGCGCGGGGACGATTCGAGCAGCCGGCGTGGACCTCCGAGCAAGTCGAGGAACACATCAAAACCGACGACCTCAATAGCGCGCGCGGACCCGAGTTAGCCGAGATTGCGTGCTTCGAGAAACTAATCGGGCCGGAAGGTTCGCCTTATCTGCGCGCGATTTTCGAATCGAACGCCGAGGAGGCGAAGTTCTCGAAGGACGTTGGCATGGCGGGGACCTTCGTGCCGGGGATCGAAACGTTGTTGGCCTACTACGTGACGGTGGGCGAGCCGGCGAGCATTGCGTTTCTGGAAGGCCTCTTGACCGGCCAGATCGCGGCGATCGCGCAGACCAAGTTCAACGGCAACTACTTCACCTTCGCGACGGCCCCGGTCGTAAAGGCGTTGGATGAGTGCGTCGGCGCAACCGCTGCCGCGGCTCCCACGGAGACGCCTACGACGGACTCAGCGCCAGCTGCGGAGACTCCACCGACGCCCTGACGAACGGCGAAGTCCACCAAGTCCATGCAGTCCATGGCGTCCACGAGATGCATGCATGTATAATGTTAAGTACTTAACCCCCGGCACTTTTCCACGATGTCGGGGTTTAAACTCCGACGTTGTGCAACCTTTTTAGGGAGGCGAGTTTGACTTATGAAGTGCGCTAAGTACTTTGATTCCAGATTCTTGGGGGCTATGGCCTTAGTTATCGCTTTCAGCGTACCGGCGTTCGCTGAGAACGCGCCTGCCGAAGGCGCTGCGGGCCAAGAAATCACCTATTCGAAACACATCTCTCGCCTCGTGCAGGAGAATTGCCAAACCTGCCACCACCCCAATGGCGTCGGCCCGTTCAGCATGACGAACTATCGGCAGACCAAGGCGTGGGGCAAGATGATTAAGGAAGTCGTGTCCGAAGGCCGTATGCCGCCGTGGCACGCCGACCCGTCCGTGGGTCATTTTCAGAATGATCGTTCGCTCTCGGCTGACGAGAAGGCGATGTTCGTGAAGTGGGTCGACAGCGGCATGCCGCGCGGCGACGACGCGGACCTCCCCGCGCCTATAGAGATTCACAACGAGTGGCGTATCGGCGAGCCGGATATGGTTTTCGAGATGCCGCAAGAGATGAGCATTGACCCGACCGGCGTCGTGCCCTACCAGTACTTCGTGACCGAAACCAATTTCACCGAAGACAAGTGGGTGTCGATGGCGCAGTGCAAGCCGGGCAACCCGAAAGTCGTGCACCACATTATCGTCTTCATCCGCGACCCGAAAAACGCGCAAGGCGAGATGCGCGGCGAAAGCGGCCAAGGCTTCTTCGATGCATTCGCGCCGGGCTCGATCCCGATGATGCTCGAGCCGGGTGTCGCGCGGAAGATTCCCGCGGGCGCGCAGATTGTGTGGCAGATGCACTACACGCCGACGGGTAAGGCCGAAGTCGATCGCTCGCAGTTCGGCATCAAGTTTGCCGAAGGTCCCATTCACACGGAAATCATGACCGACCAGGCGATCAATTTCGAGTTCCAAATTCCCGCGAACAACAACGCGTTCAAAGTCGAAGCCGACAAGGTGTTCGATCAGGACGTGATCCTGCACGACCTTTCGCCGCACATGCACTACCGCGGCAAGTCGTTCGATTACACCCTGACGTTCCCGGATGGCCGCGTGCAGAAGCTGCTGAACGTGCCGGGCTACGATTTCAACTGGCAGACGACATACATCCTCGATGAGCCCATCAGCATTCCGAAGGGCACGAAGATGCATTGCGTCGCCTACTTCGACAATTCGGATGCGAATCCATTCAACCCGGATCCGTCGAAAGACGTGACCTGGGGCGATCAGACGTGGGAAGAGATGATGATCGGGTTCTTCAATTACTCCGTGCCGACCGGCGCCGCGAATCAAGCGAAGGCCGAGTCCAACGTAAACGGCGACTGATAGATTGCCACGGCCGCGCGCAATGCCAGGGCGCGCGACCTCGCAATGACGACAAGTATACGGGCGCGGACGCGTGAGCGTTCGCGCCCGGTTTGTTTTTGCCGGGCTGTTTTGCGAGTGTGATTCATGCTCAAATCGACTCAGGCATTCCAGAATCCGTATGTGCAGTCGTGGGAGCTTTCGCCGAGCGAACGCGAACTTCTAGAAGCAGCGTGGGCGTTCCATCGGGGGATGGCGGGGTATTGCACCACGCCGCTGGTGCAACGCGACGATCTCGCGCGGGAAGTAAAATGCCGATCGGTTTTGGTGAAGGACGAATCGAATCGGTTTGGGCTGAATGCGTTCAAAGTGCTCGGGGCGTCATTCGGGGTAGGCGCCGGCCTCGATGCGGACGCGCAGGAGCGCGTTCGTTCCGGAGTATTTTGCGCCGCCACCGATGGCAATCATGGGCGGGCGGTGGCGTGGATCGCGGCGCGACTGGGACGGCGCTGCGAGATTTTCGTACCACGACAAACCGTTGCTGCACGCATTGAGGCGATCCGGCGTGAAGGGGCGGCGGTGACAGTCGTCGATGGTGACTACGACGCGGCGGTCGCGGGCTGTGCCCGGGAAGCGGCAACCAACGGGTGGACGATCATTTCGGACATGGGATACCCGGGTTACGAAAAGTTTCCGGCCCGGATTGCGGCGGGGTACACGACTTTATTTCGAGAAGTTGACGATGTCTTGGGCGGCGAGGCCCCGCCGGATGTCGTGGTGCTTCAAGCGGGATGCGGTGGATTCGCCTCTGCCGCGTGCTTGTACTACACGGCAATGTATGGCGCACGGCGGCCCAAGCTAATTTGCGCCGAGCCACTCGATGCGATGTGTTGCATGGCCTCGATTCGATCGGAGCGCGGCGAACTGCGCTCTATCAACGGCGCGGATACCTCGATCATGGCCGGACTCAATTGCGGGACGCCGTCTTCAGTCGCGTGGCCAATATTGCGACGGACGATTGATGGCTTCATTGCGTTCGACGACGAGTATGCGCGCGAAGCGATGCGTCTGCTCGCGGGCGCTCCCGAGGGGAAACGTCCAATCGTCGCGGGTGAATCCGGTGCAGCGGGCCTCGGCGCACTGCTCGCGTCTTCGACCCCGGAATGCGCCGAATGGCGCGAGCAACTCGGCGTGGGGGAGAGGAGTTGCGTGCTCGTGATCAACACCGAAGGTGCGACCGACCCCGAGTCGTACGAGAAGATCGTGAGCGCCAGCGCGAGATCAACCAGCTAGGATCGGCTCGAGACGCGCGCGGTTGTCCACGATCCAGCGCGCGATTTCTTCGCATGTGCGCGCGATCGGCCATTCGGGATGGAACCCAAGTTCAGCGGCTGCTTTCGCGAAATCGGTGACGTAAATCGGAATATCGCCGGGCCGCGTGTCGGGTTCGGATTGGATGTCAACCGTCTCGCCGGTCAATTCGCGGCTGATTTGCGTCAACTCGTGGAGCGACAATGTATTCGCGAGTCCGCCGCCGACGTTGAAGACGCTTCCGTTGATCTCGTCCAGGCGGTCGAGTTGTTTCAACGTGAGCGTGGCAAGGTCTTCCACGTGGAGCACGTCGCGCACTTGTTTCCCCGAGCCGCCGTACCCGATGTAACGAAGCGGGCGGCCGTAGATGTGACTTGCGATCCAAAACACGATCACGCCTTGATCGATCTTGCCCATCTGCCAGGAGCCCGCGATGAGGCCGCATCGGTTGACAACGCCGCGCACGCCGTACATGGCGATGTATTCGGTGAGCAGATGCTCCGAACAGAGCTTGGTCGCGCCGTAGAGCGAACGGTGACCGTCGAGCGGGAACGATTCGGAAATGCCGTTGGCGCTGGCGCCAGGCGTCGATTGATCGGCGCTCAACACGAACCGCGTATCGGTCTCGGCGTAGCGCAACGCGTTGAGCGCCGGGATCGGATAGACGCGGCTCGATGAATAAAAGACAACGCCCGCGCGATGCTGCCGCGCCCATTCGAGACAGTGAAACGTGCCGAGCAGATTCGTCTCGACGGTGTACCCCGGCGCGCCGTCGTAGCCGGCCAGCGCGGAAGGTTCGGCGCTGCACTCGAGCAGTGCGTCCGCGCGGGGGAGTTGCGCGACATCTTGGGCGTTGCGAATGTCAGCGTGGACAAAGGCCACGCCGGCGGCCCGCAGCCGTTCGAGGTTGAACTCGGAGCCCCGCCTGCGCAAATTGTCCGCGGCGATCACGTGCAAACTGGGCCGACGTCTGCGCAGATGCAACGCGATCGACGAACCCACGAACCCCGCGCCGCCCGTGATGAGAATCGCTTTCACGCGCGGATCATAACGGATCGGAATAGCGACGCGGTACGAGGTTGATGCACGGCCGCATTGACGAGGCGAGTCAATTGACGAGCGGCGTCAGCAAGCTCTTGATCGCGATCTGGATCGGGATCGTTGCGCGATCTTCGGAAGTGATCTTGATGACGTACGACCGCTCCGCCGTAAGGCTGTTAAGTTGCAGTCGGAAGTTGGCCGAATCGACTTGGGTGAATTCCAGGGTCCGGGCGCCATCGAGAACTTCGACGAAGATGCGCCCTTCGTGTGGGCCGGATTGGACTTCGATCTCGGACCGCGCGGCACGATCGTCCAGCCAGGCCGCGCCCGTGCCCGCAAGGACGACTTCGGCGACAAGCGGCGTCTCCGCGGAGATCTCCAGCGTCTGGAGTTCTGAGCCGCTCGATGCAGCAGTCGAAATCGCGGGAAACTCGAGTGCGAAGGAAAAACCGTGGAACGCGATGGCGGTCGTCGCCGCCGCGAGGACGACGACGAGGCCTTGGATCGCCCACGCGATCAGTCCGTCGGTACGGCTCAGGTTGAAGAGCAACATGACGATGACGAGCGACGCGATCGCGGGGACGGCAATCGCGAGTAGAAATTGCGGCGAGGGCCACGGCACGGCGACGTAGGTGAGCGCGGCCAGGAAAAGGCCGGCCATGTGAAGACGACTATTCTGGACTTCTTGCGCGCCGACGACGTGCATGGCCAGGCGCAACGCAACCGGCCAGGCAATCAGCAATACCGCACCGGCGACGATGCGCGTCAAAATCGTTTCGGAGACGACGAGGTCGTGAATCGAGGCGAAGAGTCCGCCTTCGCCCGCCACGCGGGTCGACCATTGCGTGAGCGTGCGATACACCGCGAACGCGAGGAGGCCGACGATGGTGAGTCCCGCGAGAAT
>JBGTJY010000788.1:0-3647 GCA_041744855.1 Candidatus Hydrogenedentales bacterium | reverse complement strand
GCCGGCGACAAGCACGACTAAGAACGCCAAGAGCCACCACCAACGGCGGTTTTTCTTCTTTGGCATGGTGGAGTCAGACATAACCAGAGGTGTGTTATCCCATTCTAACCCGTGGCGTTGCAACGAACGAGGCGCCGGAATGTTGCTTTCGTCTTTTCGGGTGAATTCCATACATGGCGAACGAGAACAAATGGCGTGCCATCAGCGGGTACAGCGCGCCGTGAATGAATTGCAGTGCAACTTCACAGCGCAGCGTAGCCGCAACCAAACCTAGCCACGAATGCTCACGGATTTTCACGAAAAAAATTCACCACAGATGAACACCGATATCCATAGATGAACACTGATGAAGTTCTATTTCGATGACGATGACGATGACGAAACAGTTGACGGCGCATTGAGTTACGTGGTGGCTAGGTCGAACTTCTTCGAGAAAATGAAGGGAGTTGGAAGATTGTAGTACGAAATGGCATAGTCGCTGGTTCAATCGCTACCTCAACAGGAGAATCGGGAATGTCGAACGAACTCAATCGCAAGCAATTCATGATCGCCGGCGCCGCCGCGGGCGTTGCCATCGCCGGATTCAACCGCATGGGCCACGCGCAGGACGCGGCCGGCTCGATCACTCAATTGGCCATTCTCGGCCTCAATGAAGAAAAGGCCGACGAAGCCATCGCCCTGCTCAAGGAATTGGTGAAGGCGGTCGAGGACAACGAGCCCGGCGTGCTCGCCTACATCTGCCACCGTTCCGAGAAGGAGCCCGGCAAGATAGTCTTCTTTGAGGTTTACAAGGACGCCGCCACGCTTCAAGCGCACGGCGCAACGCCGCATTTGGCGAAGATGCGTGAAGCGTTCACCGCGGGCATCCTCAAGCCGCCGGTCGACATTCAGAAGCTCAACCACATCGCCGGATTCTCGCGCTAACTCACGCGTTCATCGAATCGATTCAAGCCGTCCGGAGGCCGAGCGCTCCCGGACGGTTTTTTATGTGCGGTCTGGAAACTTTGCGCGTGGTCCGGAAACCTCAGGGCTTGTATATAGAATCTATTCGAATACCTTAGACCAGTCATTCTGAGCGCCAGCGAAGAATCACGTTCGCGCGATTTGCTGATGTTTTGCGCAAACGGTGATTCTTCGCTGGCGCTCAGAATGACTGGTAATGGAGTTTCGGGATAGCTTCCAGACACCTTGGGGGCTGTCGGGAAATCTCGGGGCTGCAGGGAAACCTCAGGGGTTGTCAGGAAACCACTGCGGCGCGAGGGTGAACAGCAACACGGTGTAGAGCACGTAGCAACCGAGGAAAACGGTGCCTTCCGCGCGGCTGATTCGTTTACCCGTCATCATGATCGGCAACGAGGCGATCGAAAGTGCGATCATGAACGGTAGGTGCATCGAGAGCAATGCCGGGCTTACCGTCTGCGGGTAGAGCGCCGCCGTGATGCCGCCTATCCCAAGAATATTGAAAATACATGAGCCGACGATGTTGCCGATCGCGATGTCCGACTGCTTCCGGAGCGCGGCGACCGCCGACGTGAACAACTCCGGCATCGAGGTTCCCGCCGCCACGACGGTCAATCCGATTGCGAGTTCCGAAACGCCAAGAGCGCGCCCGATTTCGACGGAGGCGCCAATGAGCAAATCCGAACCGAAAACCAGCGCCGCGAGCCCCAACCCGATCGCGCCCAGGCATACCCACGTCCGATCGTATATCGAGGGACGAAGCACGCCAAGTTCGTCTTCCAACTCGGCTAGAACGGGCGCATCGTGGATTTTTTCCGCCTTCCCCATACGATAGCCGTACACGAGAAAGGCCACCAAGCCGGCGATCATCACGAAACCCATGGGCCGCGTCAGCACGCCGCCGCTCAACAATGCGAGATACGGGACGAACGCCGCGGCGATCATGATGTACACCTGCCGCCGGACGACCTCTGTATTGACGGGTATCGGCGCAATCATGGCGGTCAGACCGAGAATTAACGCGAGATTGAAAATGTTCGAGCCGACGATATTCCCGAGACTGATATCCGACAACTGATTCAGTCCCGCGTTGATGCTTGTGGCGAGTTCCGGCGTGCTCGTGCCAAACCCCACGATGGTCAACCCGACGAAGAAGGACGAGAGGCCCAGCCGCAACGCAAGGGCGGACGCGCCCCGCACCAGCCACTCCGCGCCCAGCGTGAGCAACCCGAGGCTGACTACGATGAGAAGTACATTGATTAGCATGAGGCGTTCAACACCGCGATCTCAGGGATGGTCCCTCGGAAGCTCAAATCCCCGTCTCCTTCAGGCTGGCCTCGTTTAGCCTCGGAATGCGCCATGACCGCGCGCTGAAGACGCTCTTTAGCCAGCGCGCGAATTCCCCGAAACTCGTGATGTGCCGATAGTCGTGCAGCGTCAACACGATGAAAAAGAGATAGACCAGTAACGGCCGCGTCGAGCGATTGAGATTGACGATCGTGAACATCGTGATGCCGAGATCGCCGAAGTGATCGTACTGCAACGCGTCCTTGATCGCCGCGGCCGGCACGTTGAGTACGAAATGCCCCCCCGCCGCGCCGCGCGTCACTTTACCTGTCCATGGGTTGAAGGTCAATTCCAAATCGCGGATGCGAAAACCGACGCCGCGTGGGAATAGGCCCATCGCCATGAAACGGATTGCGCGCATCTTGCGCTCGAGCCGATCAATGTCTTCCTGCGTAATCTCGATCGTCTCGTCGAGCTGTTCCTGTTCCGCTATTTTGTCGACCTGACCGCGCCAATCCTCGTTGTACTGCTCCGGGGCCGCGTGCGTGATCGCTTTCGTCGCCAAATCGATCCGCGAGTAGGGGTTCAACAATTCCGTCGATGCCGACCAATCGCGCCGCAAGTCGTCCATCGTCACGCGAAAACTGTTCGCCCATTGGCTGTCGCGCCGCAGGAAAATCGCCTGACTCGCGAACGGCATGAAGTAGTCGGCGCGCAGAATCGTGCACAGATTGCTTGTGTACGCGACGTATTCGGACTTGCTCTTCATCGAGACGCGTTCCGAATCGCGCATGAAACTGTTCACCAGACTCGCGGGCGAATAACTGCTCAACACGATCCGCATTTTATCGGGTGCGATCTGTTCGTCGGCGAATGCCCGGATGCGCCTCAAGTTCGCGCGCGAGGGTTTCGAATCGTTCAGGTTCACGATAAAGGCCGATGGCGTGTTCACGAGCAGCACGCTATCGTCGTTCCATAGCGGGATGCTCAACACGCTGACGCTGCTCGTTAGCGCGCGCCACTCCAGTTTTTTCAACGGTTCGACCGAAAATCCCTTCTCGGTCAGAAACTTGTCGATACGATTTTCCGGCAAATCGGGACAGAAATAGTGCGGACCCTTGCCCAATTTTCGCAACGACGGCGGGTGAAAGTGATCGGGATGTTCGTGCGTGACATACACGAATTTGACCCGGGACAGCGTTTCGAGTTGCTCGCGGGTGGGATAGTTCTGCAGCCACCAACTGCGCCAGTACGTGCTGCCGATTAGCCATGGATCCGTAAGCAGCAACGGCTCGCCGTCATCCTCGGTGAGCAGCATCCCCGCATGTCCAAGCGTTTCGAGTTTCATTACACCCGCGCGTCCCAACTGGTATCCTGCGGTGCAGTTCTCCCCGCGCACG
>JBGTJY010000787.1:0-2993 GCA_041744855.1 Candidatus Hydrogenedentales bacterium | reverse complement strand
GCGACGAGCATGCCGGTGAGTTTGGTGCCGCCATTTTCGGCAAGGTGGTCCAGCGTGTCGCCGAGCGTGATAAGCGGCACGAGTACGGCGGCGATTGCGATACACAATGCGACGAGCCAGGGCGCGAGCGGGCGGCTTTCGGTTTCGGAGCGGAATCCGAATGCGATGCCCGCGCCGAGGATGAAGCCGAAAGTTTGTTCCATGACTTTCCACCAGTCGTAATCAGGACCAATGGAGGAGCCGACGACTTGGAAGAGTTCGCCGATCATGAAGCCTGCGGCGCCGGCGGTTGCGCCCCAGAAGAACATGCGCGCGGCGATGAAATCCCGGCAGATGAGGATGAAGGCGAGCAGCGCGATGCATGCGCCGAGCATATTGGCCCAGGCGTCGCCGCGCGGGGGCGTCATTCGGATTCCGCCGAGATCGATGAGCGCCCAGTGCGTCAACCAGCTCGCCGCGTAAATGCTGACGAGCAGCGCGATCACTTTCCAGACCTGGTAGCGAATGGGGGAGACGACCATCGCCATCGCGCCCGCGGCGAATGCGCCCCAGAGTCCACCGATGACGCCGAGCATCGCGTAACCGTAGGTGACGTTGGGGAGGTCGATGCCTTTGGTGTAGCCGATGACGCGGCCGTAGCTCATCATGCCGCCCATGGCCATCGCGAGCGCGCCGATCCCGCCGAGCGCTGCGGCCTGACGCCATTGCTCGGGGCGCAGGCAGGTGAGGGCGAGGCTGATGCCGAGGATCGCGCCGGGGATGGATGCGCCGCCCATGCCGCCGTATTCGCCGCGAAGGCCCCAGCCGACGGCGGTGGCGAGTCCGCAAAAAAGAATGGCGTTCACTTGGATCCTCCGCCTACAGGCAAGCGTTCGTGCGCCATCTTATCAACTGTCCGTACCTTCGGTGCATGCCGAACGATCCGCGCGGAACGTTTGCGAAAAGTTGGCGCATTTCCGTATAGTCCCGCCTTCATTTCGCACGATTCATGTGCGCATGCCGCGCGATGTTATCAAGGAATCCTACCCATGCCTCCCGTGTACAACTTTAGCGCCGGCCCTGCGATTCTCCCGAAAGAGGTTTTGAAACAGGCGCAGGCTGAGCTGGTCGACTATCAGGGTACCGGCATGTCGATCATGGAGATGTCGCACCGCGGCCCGGAGTATGAAGCGATCCACGCGGAAGCCGCCGCGAATCTGCGCGAATTGCTTGGCGTGCCCGAAGAATACGCGGTGCTTTTTCTGCAGGGCGGCGCGACGGGACAATTCGCGATGGCGCCGATGAACCTGCTCGGCGCGGGTCAGACCGCCGACTATGCTCACTCTGGCGCATGGGCCAAGAAGGCGATCGACGAAGCAAAATGCATCGGCAAGGTGAATGTCGCCGCGAACACGAACGATGCGCGCCCCTGCCGCGTGCCCGTCGCCAGCGAACTTAAACTGACGGACGGCGCGGCGTATGTGCACGTCACGAGCAACGAGACAATCTCCGGCGCGCAGTGGAAGACGTTCCCCAAAACTGACGCGCCGCTCGTGGCCGATATGTCGTCTGACATCCTGTCGCGCCAGATTCGCGTGGCGGATTTCGGCCTCATCTACGCCGGCGCGCAGAAAAATCTCGGCCCGTCCGGCGTCACGCTGGTCATCATTCGCAAAGGCCTCGCCGACCGCGCGCCGGCAACGGTCCCCGCGATATTGCAATACAAGACGCACATCGAGAACGACTCCATGTACAACACGCCGCCGACGTTCTCCGTGTATTTACTGTGCCTCGTGACCCGTTGGGCCAAGCAACAGGGCGGGATCGCGGCAATCGAAAAATTGAACGATGCGAAGGCGAAGAGGCTCTACGCCGCGATCGACGCGACGGACTTCTATCGCGGCGCGGCCGATCCGGCGCACCGTTCGTCAATGAACGTCACCTTCAACCTCGCCACGCCGGAACTCGAAGCGAAATTCGCGAAGGAAGCGACGGCCGCCGGTTTTAGCCAATTGAAAGGCCATCGGTCGGTGGGAGGGATTCGCGCGTCGATCTACAACGCGTTCCCGGCGGAAGGCGTCGACGCGCTGGTCGCGTTCATGCGGACGTTTGAATCGAAGAACGGCTAGATCAGTTTTCGAATGCGGCCGTATTGCTCCTGACCGCGACGCCTCCAAGAGTCAGGTTTTCCCTCGGTCGTCACACATCGTAGGGGCGGTTCGGGAACCGCCCGGGGGGCGCGGCGCAGGTCCGGGGCGCGGCGCAGGTCCGGGGCGCTTCTCGAAGCGCCCCTACGGTCCCATCCCCCCACGGTTAAAGGCCCATGGGATTTCCCGACGTATCGGGCGTGAATCGCATTAGTGTTTCGGTGGGAAGAAACCCGCCCCTACATCGAGGCTGCTCTATTGCGGCACGAAATAGCGATCGCCCGAGCCGATAATCTCGATCACGATACCGTTTCGCTCGACCTGAACGAGCTTTGCCGTCGTATCGTTGATGCGCTCGCCCACGAAGACCTTCATGTTGCTGATGATCGCCGAGCCGCGCGGCTTCGTGTCACTGGGCGGCGAGACCATATTCACCAGCAGGCCTTCCAACCCGTGGCGCGACTTCACGCCCGGCGACAATTCGGGAAGTTTGTTGGGATCGATGGCGCGGGAATTGGACGGTTCGTCGGGGCGTGACGATTCCCTCGGCGTCTCCGAAACCACCTCGACAGGGCGCCGAGCGCTCTCGAGGCGTTCGCGTATTTCTTCGCGCGTGGGGCGTGTCGGCTCAGTTGGGGGCGGCGTGGCGCTTGCGACTTTCGCGGGCTCGGAGACTCGGGGCGCAGTCTCGATAGGCACAGGCGGAGGAGTGACTGCCGTCGTTGTGGCCGACGCGATTGGTGTGCGCGGCGCGGGGTCGAATGCTGCCTCCGGTTGTGCGGAGACTGGCGCCTCGACGGCTTTCTCTTCTGGTGCCAAGACCGCTTCCGTGTCTGTCGCGTGGGCGACGGGCGGCGTCTCCGACGG
>JBGTJY010000786.1:0-2739 GCA_041744855.1 Candidatus Hydrogenedentales bacterium | reverse complement strand
GGATCCGGTCCCGCGTTCGCCCCGTCACCGTCACCGCAGCCCCGGCCTGCGCCAGCGCAATCGCGATCGCCGACCCAAGGCTGCCCGTTCCGCCGGTCACGACGGCGGTTTTGGCCTGTAAAGTATTGCGATGAAAAGTGGTCGACGCCATGGAGATTGGCGAAGCTATCACACCAACCCGAAGCGATCAAGCGACCGCCATGGAATAGCCGTTGGCCCGCAAGGCGTTAGCTGCGCGCGGATGAACCCCGAATCGCGCAACAAGTTGGGGCGGCCAACGCGGAGTCGAGTACAATTCTGCGAAGTATTGCAAGCTGCCGCTCGGGGGAATGGAACTGTCTTGAATAAGCTGTCAATCGTAGTATGCACGCTCGCGGTCTGCTTTGGGCTCGGGTCCACGCGCGTTTCGAGTGCGCAGTCGCCTTACCCCTGCGCGGCCTGCGAGGAACCTGCTCCGGCATTTCTCGCGCCCACGGATTTCCTCCGCGCGAATGGCCTCGCCGGTCTCGGGCTTCAACCCGTCTACGTCTGGTACGAGACTGCGCGCGATGGTTCCGGGCAATTGATCCAAGGCATTCGCGTGACGGTTGATGGCGCCGATGAAGCGCTCGATCTTTACGGCGACGAGACCGGCCAACTGCTCAGCACCGAGCAACTGCGCACGCTCGGCATCTCGGAGAAAAACTGGCGCCAGCGCGGTCGCGCGCAACGCGGCGAATTAGGCGCACCTACCGCCGCGCGACGCGCAGCCATCGTGCCCTCGCGTCCGCTCTTAAGTTCTCCAGCGTCTACATTGACTCTCCCGGAGGTCGATCTCGACTCCATTGCAGCAGAAGATCGTCAACTCGCACTCGACGGATCGAAAGGCCGCATCCGCACTGGTGTCTTCCAAATCCTCAGCGAACCGATCGTCGTCAATCGCCAATCGGCAAGTCACGGAAATTGGACCGCGCTGGAGGACGGCGGCCGCGTGTGGTCTCTCGCCATAGAATCGCCGGATGCGCTTGGCCAACGCCTTCACTTCGCCGAGGCGAATCTGCCCGGTGGCGCGCGCCTCATCGTATTCGGCAGCGCCGACGCGAGCGACATCTTGACGCCGTTTCGATCCGGCGAGAGCCACACCGATCGTTGGTCGCCCACCTGTTTTGGCGATACGGCAACGATCGAGTTATACGTCCCCGCCGGTGTCGACGACTCGCCATTGTCGCTGATCGTCGACCGCACGACGCACATGTACCGCGACCCATTTGCCGCTCAAGCGGAGAAAGGGCGCGCCGGATCGTGCAATCTCGACGTGACGTGCTACTCCGAATGGGACACGACGGCGACTGCAGTGGGCGCGATCGGCACGATCGGCCGCGTCGGATCGCTATTCTGTACCGCCACGCTCATCGCGGATACGATCGAGTCCACCAGCGTCCCGTATCTACTCACCGCGAACCATTGCGTGTCGAGCGCTGGCGGCGCGGACGATATCGAAATGTACTGGCTCTACCAGACCGGCGCCTGCAACGGGACGGCGCCGTCGATCGGCAGCGTTCCGCGCACAACGGGCGGCGCGGATTTTCTAGCGGGGACATCACAAACGCGAGGCACCGATTTCTCCTTGCTGCGTCTACGCGAGGATCCGCCGGCTGCCGTCGCATTCGCGGGATGGAATTCCGAGCCGCAACCGATCGGCGCCGATACGATTTGCATTCATCACCCAAGCGGCGGTTACAAACGAATTACATTCGGCGACATTACGCTGGACGACGACGATTGCATCTTCACCGAGCTCGATCCGGACAGTTTCCACCAATCGACGTGGCACGACGGCACGACGGAGCCGGGTTCGTCCGGTAGTCCGCTCTTTGACGACGATCAGCTCATCATAGGCCAACTCTGGGGCGGCGGCGCGTCGTGCATCAACGATACCTGCCCCGATTACTACGGGCGCTTCGACGTCAGCTACGCGATCATCGAAGATTTCCTGAATCCGCCGATGCCGGATGCCGACTTCGAAGAAGGCGAGTACGAAATACCCGAGGCCGCCGGCATGGTGCACCTGCGCGTCGAGATTGACATGGCAGTGCCGGAAGAGGAAAACGCGTCCGTCGACTACGAGACCGTTGCCGACACCGCGATGCCCGGCGTACATTTCGAATCAACGAGCGGCACGCTGACCTTTCGCGGTGCGAATACTTCGTTGTTCATCATCGTCCCCATCTTCGACGACGCAACGCCCGAGGCCGATGTGCAGTTCACCGTGCGCCTTAGTAATCCGGTCAACCTGCGTCTCCTCGGCGGCAACAATCCCGCGACGGTCGTTATTTTGGATGACGAGCGCGACACCGACCACGACGGAATTCCAGACATCATCGAAGGCGACGGCGATTTCGACGACGACGGTATTCCCAATTGGGCCGATATCGACAGCGACAACGACGGCATCGAGGACGCCGTCGAAGGCACGGCCGATCTGAACGAAAACGGCCTGCCCGATTTCCTCGATCCCGTAGAGGGCGGTGAAGGGGAAGGTGAGGGAGAAGGGGAAGGCGAAGGAGAAGGCGAGCCGCCTTGCGATTTCATCGATTTCCTGAACTGTACCCAAGCTGCGGGAACGGGAAGCCCGCGTTCCAACTCCGCGGCCGATCTTGCTGCATTGCTGAGCGTAGCTGCGCTCCTACTAATCTGCCGTCGATCAGCGCGTCCCTGGTAACGCCGCTTTTCAAGCGGCGCGTTCCGTTGAAGTCGCGA
>JBGTJY010000785.1:0-5436 GCA_041744855.1 Candidatus Hydrogenedentales bacterium | reverse complement strand
CCGCATCACGCGTTCACCCTTGGCGGTGAAGATGATGATCTCGATCGCCTCGTCGATGTCCTGTTCGTATTCAGACATGGCGATGCTCCCCGTGATGGGATCGATCCCAACGGGAAACTTCCAGCCACGTCCTAGGAATTCTTTCGTCATCGACAAAATCTCATCCAATCAAAACCGTCGGCGCACCCATCACGATGGAATTGGGCCCACCCGCCGCCTCAATGATCGAATCGCCCTGGCGCGCCGCCGGGAGATTGTTGATGAGCACCGTTACACTGCCAGCCGACACCACGCCGCCGACGTGCGGCACCGGCCCAGGATTCACCAGCGGGCAGGTATGAAAATCCGCCGCTGCACGCCACGCCGGCATACCGCCAATGAGCACATTCACGCTGGCCGCTCCCGTTAAGGGCGTCCCGTGAGACGTGGTATCTCCTACGCGCGCCGCTGGCAGTCCCATGTGTCATCCATTTCCATCGGTAGAGTTGCTTCTTCCGCGCTAATTGATTTTGATGAGGGCGCCTTCGAGCGTCATCGTCGCGCCGGATTTGATCGTCATCGCCGCTCCTGCCTTGATTTCGATCGTTTGCGATTCGATTTTCAAGCTCAATGCGCTTTTGATCGTCATGCTGTTCTGTGTCGAATCGATGACGATCGAATTTCCGCCGGTCTTGTCGACAATCTCGATCTTTTCCGCGCCGGCCGAATCGTCCAGCCGAATCTTGTGACCACCCTTCGTGTGAATCTCGACGTGTTCTGTCCGCGCTTGGGCATCGTCACCGAAAATGATTTCGTGTCCGCTGCGCGATTTAATCTTGCGAATGTTATTTCGCCCGTCGGCCGCGGAGGCCGGAGGCAAGTCCTGGCCGTTCCAAAGACTCCCAATCACGTACGGGTGCCGGATGTCATCGTTGTCGAATGCACACAGAACTTCATCTCCAGGTTCAGGGATAAAAAACGTTCCTCGATCTTTTCCCGCCATGAGTACGGCGATTCGTGCCCAGTAGCTGTCCTGCGCATTCTCACGCCATGGAAATCGCACCTTCACGCGCCCGAGCCCGGTCTCGTCCTTGTTATTCGTGACGATCCCAATCCCCACACCCGCCACGCGACCCCGAACCTCGCCCGCCGCCTCGAAAGTTTCCAAAAGGCTCATATCGTCGTGTCCCGAACTTTGAACGTTGTCTTATACCCGGACGAATTGATGGTGTGAGTACACTGTTCGATGTAGTAAGTCTTGCTAAAGGGCGTTCCGATCCCGCGCAATTTGATATTGCTGTCGGGTCGTATTTCAGGAAGTCCGATGGATTCGCCCGAACCCGTGACGAAGCTCTCTGACCGGCTCTTTAGAATGGCTCGGGCCCGTTCGCGTGCTTCCTGTTCCGAGTACACTGGTTGGCGTACATCGACTTCTACGTCTTCCTTGCACAAACCTCGCAAGTATTCGCCACCGCTCTTGCGTTCATTTTGTCGCCCTAATTCGTCGCCAATGGAAGCAACGCCGTTTATCTCCTTCTTGGACTGAACATTCCATCCGCGCACGGTGACTTTCTGAACTTGTTCATGGATGTTGATCTCAGGAGAAAAACTAACGAGCCCTTTGCCCCACTCGAGCTCTGCGACTATTCGATCCGCTCCCGAGACCCTTTCCCTAAAATGAAGCGTGTTGTCGAAACTATAAAGTTCGAAGGGGTTTCGCTTGGCCAGCCGTCTCAGAAACTCGTAGTCACTTTCCTCGTTTTGTTCAATCTTGGGATGTACGACTTTGGAGTCCTGGGCAATCGCTTTGAGTTTGTATTTGCCCGCCAAGGAAACTGCAATCTCGCTGTCTTTCTTGTTGTCCCAATTGAAGCTGTTCTTTCCGATGGTCATGCAATACGATGCGTCGTACCCACCGATCTGCAAATCAGGGAGGCCGCCGGATGGGAAACTAGACTTGATAGATGTGATAACCCCTCTGTGTAGCAGCGTCAAGCTGCCGGAGTCCTTGTACCCCATGTGAATTTCGACCGCGGCGCCAAACTTGAACATGCCAGCGAGTAAATCGAATTCTGGCCCGGCTCCTCGGTGGAAATGGCGGTCTTGAATATTGAAACTGCCGTTAATGGAGAGCGAGAAAGAATCCAGGCCTCGCATGGTTCTGTCGACCTGTACAGAACTGACTTCGAGGCCTTCGCCCGCGACAAGATCTTTGCCGTCAATCTTTACTACGAACGCCGGCGCGTAGAGATTGCGATGGTCTGACTCCGCCGTCAGGATGTCCATCACTCGAGCTCCAACGGTGGCAACGCGATCTCACGCCCAACTTCCAAGAGGCGGGGGTCCTCAATCTGATTCTTATCGGCGATCACTCGCCACAACGCGGGGTCTTCGTATTCCGAATGCGCAAAGTGCCAGAGGCTGTCGCCTTCCTTGATCACCTTGCGTTTAGTGCGATCGGAGGATTGTCGCCCGATCTCTTCAAGCTGTTCTTTTACTGTCTTGTACTCCCTGAACGTTACGCTCAACCGCGCCCGCACGGGCGTTCCGTCAGCGAGAAACAACGTGAACTTTTGGCTAATCTTCTCGATGATGCCTTGGAATTGATACTCACCCGAACTGCCGAATGCCGAACCCCAAACAAACCGACACACGGGTGGAGCGTGAAGCTCACGGTCGATATCCACTAGCATCGCGAGTTTCTTCGTGTAGTTGCGAACGTCTTCGCCTTGAACGACCTGGGCGTGATGAGATGAAGGCGCGTAGGTGTCGAAAAACAACTCCATCGACAGCGTGTCCGCGTTGCCCGCGACGAATTGAGTGACGGGCGATGCCAACCCCGGCAGCGGCGTGCTCTGATAAATGTTGCCCTTTTCAATCGAGTATTCCGCCGGATTAAACAAGACTTCGATACGCTCGTCCTTGTGTGACCCGTGGATCGGTTGAATGTAGGCAACCTTTAGATTCTTCATCGCCATCGCGTTCGCAGCCCTTCTACAGTCCCCGCCGTTCACGCTCTATGCGAATTTTTCGCTCGATCTGTTCGTACACGCGATTGCCAAGATCAACGATGTCCAACGGCGGCGGCACGCTAATCGGCATGGTGGTACGTGCGATAACCTCGGCGGGCGACTCAATCGTTTCGCTCACGTGGGCCGGGGAAACTGGTTGTTTGACCAGTGCGAGCTCCGGGGTTGAGACCGATCGCTTCCGGGGGACGTCCAGCTTCACCGGTGCGATTCGCGCTTCCATTGCGCTTTGCCAACCCCGTTGCGTCTCGGACCGCAACTCGGACGTTGAAAGCACACGTCGGGTCAGAAAAGTCTCCTGCAGACGCTCCCCAAGTCGAAAAGGCGTTCGCGTTGTGCTCGACTCGGCAGTGCTTAATCCCTTACGGCTTACACGGAAATCTACCTGGCTGCGGTGACGAGGCAATCCGAACGGGGTGACAAAGGTTTTGAGGCGCGGTTGCGCGCTCCCGCGGACAGGCCGCGCAACGGAATGCGTCGATAAGTCATGCGCCGATTGAATCCGCTCGATTACCGGCGCCGAAAGATTTTCTTGAGATCGCCGCTCTGATTCCAGTTGTCGACCCGCATGAGCGCGCGCCGGCGCCGTAGAATCACGCTTGAAGGCGATGACTGAATTTCGCCAGGCGCTCGTGGTGCGGGAGTGCAAAATTGTTTGAAACCGAAGTGGAAAGTGCAGATGCACATTCGGCCGGAACCACTGTGAATTTCGTACGACTAGGACCGAATGCCGAACGACCGTTGAACGCGCGGATGCGCGCACAGCTCGTGCGAACACCATGGCGGGTCTGCCACAGCAGCGCACCCCTTGAAGTTTCTCGGCCACGGACTTGCTGAAGCGCATTGCGGCCGTGGTCATTGCAACCCGCCGGGTCGCGCGTTCCAATGCTGGGGACTTTCTCGCGATCATCTCGGAGACCTCGTGAGACCGTGGTGCGCGAATTCGACGCTCTCAATCGCGATCGAATTTCCCGACGCATTGAGATCGCTCACCGACCACTTGACCGGGTACGCATCGCTGACGACCCACGACCATTTCTGAGTTCCCAGGGAGTCTTGAAGGATGACGCGAATCGTGCGGCGTGCGACTCGGCCTTCGACGATCTCCTGGTGCCACAAAGACAAGTCGCGCATGTCTGTCAGTCCGCGTTTAAGCACGACATTCGGATACTTGGTAACTCTCACGACTTTATGCACAAAGTGATTAACCCCACCCTCAATGACGTCCTCCACTTCCGAATCCGCCTGCAGTCCAGTCGCTTCCGAAAACCCGGCGGTGATCAGACCATCAATCTCGACGATGAATCTAAAAACGCGATATGGGTCTGGAGAACGCATTCAAGGAACTTTCATTCACACACTAAAAATGTTTTCGGATTCGTTACTGAGTTTCCGGTTGATCTTCGAAATTTCCTCGCACCAGCGCTTGCGCTCTCCATGCTCGAGCGACATCACTTCCGAAAATGACCAGTGAAAGTGATACGAAATGAAAGCCATCTCCCCGTAGAGCTGCACGATGGGATAGCTGCTCAAGGCTCCCCCACGCCTGCGGTCTCCATCTCGACCGGGTGTTCGCAGTTCGGACACACCGTGCGGACTTTGGATTGTTCGCCGCCGTTGAGCGATTGATAGAGCGATTGCAAGTATGCGAGGTCCGAAGCGAACAGGCCTTCGATCACGCGGGGGTTTAGGTCGGACAACGAACCTAGACTCGTGATGACCCGCGACAGCACGATCACGGTCAAGTAAGCAGGATTCTGTTGAACGCGCGGATCCCTCAATGGAAGGATTTCATCGGCCGCAGTGGCGAGACGCATCACGCCTTCTCGGTGCAGCACGCCGCCGCTATCGAGATATCCCTTCGGTAGCGTAAATTCGATTTCAGTCTGAAAGGCCACGAGAATTCTCCTGTTAGACAATTACTTGACGCGGACAACGCCCTCGTTGCATAGCTCGAGCGTTTCGATAGATACGTCATTCCCTTTCGCGTTCAGGTCCGTCGGGTCGTACTTCGTCGGCCATGCTTCCGCAATTTCCCAGCGCGCCTTGTCGCCGCCGGCTTCGTCGACCACAATCACCGCGACGTTTTTCCGCTGGATATCGCCGTCCACGATTTGCTTGTGCCATTCGTACAAATCCATCGTGTCCGTGACGCCCCACTTGAGCGTTACATTGGCGTATTTCGTTAGGCCCGTCAGCTTGCGCACGTGCGTTGGATCGGTGCCTTCCCGATAGTCGATGGGATCGACCGTAACGTCGTAACCGCTCACTTCGCTAAATCCCGCTTGCGTGATCCCGTCAATCTCGAGGCGGAATCGAAAATTCCTAAAGGGATCGTTCTTTCTCGCCATGTCTGGAAACCTCCGGTAAGGTGAAGTGAATTAAGTCGGGCTCATGTCAACTCGACAACGTCCGAGCCGCCTGGGAA